>NZ_CP102510.1:300000-388840 GCF_024611995.1 Streptomyces sp. NBC_00162
TCAGACAGCCCCGGGAGAGCCCCCGTGATCACCCACGCAACTCCGGTCCGGCGCGACATCACGTACCACCACGACGACCACCAGGCCACCCTGCCGATCGAGCTGCACCGCTCTGACGGCACCACCGAAACCACGACCCTGATCCTCGACCCCACCCAGCTGGAGGTTCTGTACGCACAGCTGGACCGGGCGATCGGGATGCGCGAGGCGGCTGCGGGGCACTCGGGATGACGACCACCCCCGCCCCGCAGGCCCGCGTGCAGACGGACATCATTCGTGCCCTGTGTGCCCGTGTCCTCACGCCCGACACGTATGGCATACCGGGTGGCGAGGTACGGGCGGCCACGACCCTGCTGTCGGGCCACGTCCGACTGCTGCTCGGCGAGCCGGGCGGTGGTCCTCAAGCCCGTACGGATGCCGAGCGGCTGCTGGCGCGGGAGCCGGGTGAGGGGCGGCTCGGGGCCTGGATCCACATGCGGGCCCTTGCCCGTGTCTGCCGCGTACTCCTGATCGAGCACCAGGTGCACCGGAAGCGCGGCGTTGCCGCCGCCGGCCGGGTGCCGCAGGACGTGAACGTGGTGGCGAGGCAGTGAGACAGCGGATCGCCGTGATCGTCTACGCGATCCTCTGCGGCGCCATCGTGGGCTGTCTCCTGTCGGCCACCGAACACTGACCACCCGCCGCTTGTGGCGACGGGGAACGGCGGCTGCGTCCGCACCGCCGAGAAACCGAAGTGATGGAGGCACGTCATGAACCGACCCAAGCCCCAGACGAAGCAGAGTACGGCCGTTACCGCGGAGGCGGTCCGCCGGCTGCAGCAGCGCGTGACGGCGTTCGCCGCCACGGGCACCACCAACAACTCCCCGACCACCTACCACCGGTAGATCCTGCCGGTCCGCGAATCGGCGCGGAGGGGGACGTCCGCTGTCCCTCTCCGCGCCACCCTCGTGACCCTTCCCAACCGTGCAAAGGAGTTCGTCATGGCAGCAGCCCCCGTCGGCCTGGAACTGACCTTCCTTGGCCACCAGACCTGGCACATCACCGACGGCCTCTCCTCCGTCCTCCTCGACCCGATCCTCGCGCCCGCCTTCGGCGCAGGGAGCCTGGAGTTCGCGATCTGGCCTCCCCGAACCGTGGACACCCAGGGCATGCCCACCCCGAACGCCGTGATCCTCAGCCATGAGCACCTGGACCACTTCCACCTGCCCTCCCTCGACCTCCTCGCCCGCACCGTGCCGATCTACACCGGCACCACCACCCCGGCCGCCGTCACCGACGCCATCGAGGCCCTGGGCTTCACCATTCACCGCCTGGACCACACACAGCCGCTGAACGTCGGCGACATTGAGATCACCCTCTACCCCGCCAGCGCCCGCACCCTCTTCTGGGAGAAGCGGGTCTCCCAACCCCTGGTCCGCCTGTCCGGCACCACCGGGAACGACGTCTTCATCGGCGTCGACGCGGACGTCTCCGACCTCTACATCGAGCAGCTGACCCAGGGCGTACTCGCGCCGCCCCGGCTCGCGGTCGTCTCGAACAATGCCCAGACCGTCCCGTACGGCGCGCTCGGCGCCGACAACAATCTGCTGCCCGGCATGGACGGCCCCCGCAACCGCACCACCGGCGTCCAGATCCTCAACGGCCTCCTCATCGACTACCTCAAGCCCCTGGACGGAGTTCGCGACGTCGCCCTGTGCGGCAACGGCTTCACCGCGCCGCGCAGCCCTCACGGCCCCTTCCTCTACGCCGATCACCAGGCGCTGGCCGCCACCGCAAACGAGCTTCAGCACCTCTTCCGCGTACACGGCCCCCGTCCCGGTGACCGCCTGACCGTCCCGGCCGACGACGGTCCGCTCACCACCTCCCGCGTCCCTTGGGTTACCCCCGACCCCGTGGCGGAGCAGAGCGCCCTCGCCGCGCTCGCGTCCTTCCTCGACTCCCCGCAGCGCGTCGAGCCGACCCCGGTCACCCCGGCCCTGGACAAGGAGGAATGGGAGAGCGCCGACACCCTGGTGGCCGAGGAGCTGCCCCGCCTGGCCCGCGAGCTGATCGCCACCCGCACCGGCGCCCTCGCCAGCAGCATCCACGACTACCTCCACGGCCCCCTCGGTCCCCACCGCGCCGTACTCCGCCTCCTCGACCCGCCCGGCCGCCCCGGCGACATCGACACCTACGCGTGGAACATCACCGGACCCACATGGGACAAGGTGGAGACGACCAGCCGCGAGGAAGCCATGGCCGCCTACCCCTTCGGCATCGAGATCTACTTCCAGGACCTGGCCGCCATCTTCCTCGGCCGCGCCCAGATCTGGGACGTCGTCGGCGGCTCGTACCAGGGCTGGCACATCGGCGAGAACCTCGACTCCCCGGTCTACGCCCTCTTCGCGATCTACGGCGAGCACCAGCGGCCCGACCTCGCCGCCCGCTGCTACGCCCACAGCCTCGCCGCGCTCGGAGTCCACCAGGAGAACTCGGCATGACCACCGCCCCCGCCGGGCCGCTGGACGGCGCCGCCCGCACACGACCCGACGGGTGGCTGGCCACCCCTCTCACCACCGACCGGGCCACTGCCGAGCGCGAGGCCCACGCCATCCTCGACCGGCACCACACAGGCGAGCCGGGCCCGGTGTACTGCCTCACCGCCCGCTACCGCACCGCAGTCTTCGCCCTCGGGACACCACCCCGCCGGATTCTCAAGCGGCACGCGGACGAAGCCGCCTACCAAGGCGAAGTCCTCGCGTACGAACTGCTGGCCGGCGAGCATGTTCTGCCGGACCTGCACCGCGTCTGCGACACCTCCCGCACCTTGCTCGTCGACTACCTCGGCCAGGCCGTCACCCTCACCAGCACAGACGCGTTCGACGAGCTGATTCGGGCGGTCGCCACGATCCACACGGCCTCCGCCCGCTGGCATCCGGTGGTCGGCGAGGCCATGGCAAGGTGGCGAACCGGCGCCGCCGTCAACGCACCAGCGCCGCAATGGATCCGCCACGCCGACGACTGGCGCCGACTCCTCCAGCTCGTCAGCGATGCCCACGGCCCCGACCACGTGCCCCTCGGACACCTCGACCTCAAACCGGAACACATCCGCCGCCGCGACGACGGGCGCCTGACCCTCATCGACGCCGAAACCCTCCGCCCCGACATCACCGGGCTTGCCGACCTCGTCACGCTCGCCTTCATTGCAGGCGACGAGCCCAAGCTGGCACCCCGCTGGATCCGCCACGCCTACCTGCACCACGTCAACGAACTCGGCGCGCAGTGGAACGACCACAGCCTCGTACACGCCCTGACGGCGTTCGCCTCCGCCACCGGCCTACGTTCCCTGCACGGCACCCACGAGTGAGCGATACAGCGATACCGTGCCAACTTCCCGACGCATAGGAGAACCCCAAGTGCTGCGCGGTATCCGCACCGTCATGGTCTTCGTCGACGACCCCGAAGCCGCCGCCCGTTGGTGGGGCGACATCTTCGTATCCGAGGTCAAACTCGACATCAACGGCACCGCCATCTATGCCTGGCTGGACCTCGACGGACTCGAGTTCGGTTTCCACCAGGCGTCCCCCAAGGCCAACCCCCCCGGTGGAAGCACCGTCCCGTACTGGCCCGTCGAAGACCTCGACACCGAACGCAAGCGCCTCCTGGACGCCGGCTGCATCCACCACCGAGGCCCCCTCGACGTGGAAGCCGGCCGACGCATCTGCCAGCTCGTCGACCCGTTCGGCACGATCTTCGGACTCGACGGGCCCTGACACCGGAGCCTGCCCATGCGCCACTGGCCCATCACCGACCTGGAACTCGCCACCCCCGACCTGGTTCTACGCCTTCCCTCGGACGCTGAACTCGACGAGCTCGCCCAGGTCGCCGCGGAAGGCGTCGTGCCCGACGGCGCCGTGTTCTTCCCGCAGCCCTGGGCCTCCGCGCCGCCGGCCGAGCGCGCCAGGAACGTCGTACAGAACCATTGGTGGGCGCGAGGCGACTGGAGCCGCGACAACTGGCGCCTTCTCCTGGCTGTCTTCCACGACGGCCAGGTCATCGGCCAGCAGAACCTCTCCGCCCGCGACTTCGCCACCACAGGCGAGGCCCGCACGGGCTTCTGGCTCGGCCGCCGCTTCCAGGGCCACGGCTGCGGCACCCAGATGCGTGCCGCAGCTCTGGCCCTCGCATTCGACGGCCTCGACGCCGCCCGCGTCACCTCGACCGCCTTTGAGGACAACGCCGCCTCCCGGGCCGTCTCCCGCAAGTTCGGCTACCGCCCTAACGGCATCCACCGCATCGCCGTCGACGCCCACCCCTACGATGCGCACGAGGCCGTTGTCGATGCCGCCAGCTGGCGAGATCAAGCCCAGTTGGTGCCCGTAGCGATCAGAGGCCTCACGGGTGGTATCACGTACTTCCGCTGATCTCCGCACGCGCGCACGATGGCTCGCACACAGCGGACAGCGCCCTCGTTCGGAAAGCGACAGGTTCCGACGATCACCACCTGATCCCTGTCCTCGCCGCGCAGGCGGAGATGCTCTGACCGTGGTGCCCGCGATGGTGGAGGCCGAGTGCCGTCTACTCCGCGCGAATGCGGCAGATGCACGGCGGGTTCATCCCCGCATGCGCGGGGAGCAGGCCTGCCGGGCGGGCTTGTTGGACGGCCGCCCGGGTTCATCCCCGCGTGCGCGGGGAGCAGTGCACTTTCCCATGGAGGCCCGCCCAGCCGAGGGGTTCATCCCCGCGTGCGCGGGGAGCAGACCGGACCGCCGTCTTGCAGTGGGCGGAGGATGGGTTCATCCCCGCGTGCGCGGGGAGCAGCCCGTACCCGGTGGGGTGCGGGCAGGGCCGGGGGTTCATCCCCGCGTGCGCGGGGAGCAGTATCGCAGGGCGAGCATGGGCGTGATCGAGACGGGTTCATCCCCGCGTGCGCGGGGAGCAGGTCAGGACACGCTGCATGTGAGCCTTGGCCGTGGGTTCATCCCCGCGTGCGCGGGGAGCAGTTGACGATTTTCACCTTCAGTCCGCGCAGCATGGGTTCATCCCCGCGTGCGCGGGGAGCAGGCGACCGCGTCATCTTTCTGGCCTTGCCTCTGGGGTTCATCCCCGCGTGCGCGGGGAGCAGGACATGCGCGCCTGGACCCAGCGCCTGGCCTGGGGTTCATCCCCGCGTGCGCGGGGAGCAGAGGGTCTGGAAGGGGGTGGTGTAGCCGACCTGGGGTTCATCCCCGCGTGCGCGGGGAGCAGACTGGCTGACCTGGCACTCTACGACGGTCACAGGCTGTTTTGCAGCACTTCCTCAGAATCCGGCAATCCGGACACCGAGGCTGCTGTGCATCATCCCCGCATGCGCGGGGGAGCAGCGCGTGCGGGGCAATCAGGAGCCGTTCGTCTTGCGACACCGGCACTCGACGGGCTCCCCGCAGGGGCGGGGAGCAGTCCAGATTCCTGACTACAGAGATCACGCCTCAAAGTCGCCCGTTTCTCAAGTCGTACCTGCGTGCAGGAAAGTGAGAAGCGACGATGTTCCTCGCCTACATCATGGACACTGGGCCCCCGGGGCGCCGTGTGCAGTGCCGCCGTCAGTTCCCGGTCGGGTCGGGCGGGTGACCGGTGCCACCTACCCGACCTTCCTCATTTCCGCGTCCGGTACCGACTGCTCCCATAAGTGGGCCCCGAGCCTGAAAACGACGCGCTCGGGGCCCCGGTTCTCGTTTGGAGTTATTTGTATGCCTGAGCCGCACGCTGGGATACCTCCGGTGCCCAAGCAGCCACCGGCCGGACCGTTGCCGTCCCCGAACCGCTGGCGGACCGCCACGTTCTGCTTGAGCGTCGCGTTCCTCGCCTCTACCAGCGGTCTCATCTACACCCTCACGACCAGCCCGACCCCCGGAACGGCCGCCCCGGCTCCCGCCGGCCCGACCACCGCAGGTACCTCCAGCCCCTTCAAGACACCTGTACCGGCCAGGACGGAGCCGCCGAGCCCCAAGCCGAGCGTGTCGGCTGAGTTCACCATCGGCCAGGAAGCCCGCCACATGGGAACGGTCGTCACCGTGAAGACGGTCACCGAGACCGACAATCTCAAGACCACAGAGGGCACCCAGAAGGCAGGCGATGGAGCAAAGTTCGTGACCGTCCAGACGAAGGTGTTCAACGACACCAAGGAAGGCATGGACCTCACCTGCTCGCTCCCCGTCGTCAACAAGCTCCTGGACGAACAGCAGCGCCGGTACGACGCCATCCAGGACCTCTATGAGATCCCGGGGAACCCTGGCTGCAATGACCAGCTGCAGCCCGGCTTCAGTGACGACATGACGTACATCTACCGTGTACCCGCAACGGCGAAGATCACCGGCTGGGAGTTCGAGCAGCTCGACCTGGGCGGCCCCCCGAGGCTTCCCGCTCTCGTCAAGCTGACCAGCGGCACCAACTCCGCTTCTTCCTGACCGTCCTTACGCGCAGCCGTCCATCCACGGCAATGCCAGCGTTATGCCACCGGGAGGAGTCTGGCCCAGGATTTCTCCGGCGGTTGTTGTCCTTCGGAGAAGGCTGAGGCTGCGGTGCGCGGTGCCCACGCTGGAGCAGACGGAATGCGACATCTGCGCTGGCCTTTGCGGAGGGTTCAAGCACGGGGAGCCGGCGAACGGCACCGGGACGGTCGAGGTGTAGATGGGCTCATCCCCGCGGGAGCGGGGAGCAGGTCAGCGTCGGAAGCACGGGATAGTGGAACAAAGGGTCATCCCCACATAGGCGGGGAGCAGACCACGCGTTCAATCGCGCGGTTCAGCTCTTCGGGTTCATCCCCACATGCACGGGGAGCAGACCTTGCGGGCCGGCATCCGGGGTTCATCCCCGCACGCGCAGGGAGCAGCATCGCAGGCCCTCCGTCCGGGCCGTGTACTCGGGTTCATCCCCGCACGCGCAGGGAGCAGACTGGCTGACCTGGCACTCTACGACGGCCACTCGCTGTTTTGCAGCACTTCCCAAGAACCCGGCAATCCGGACAATGCTTCGCTGGGGCTTCGCCGCGTCATCCCCGCATGCGCGAGGAGCAGTCGGCTGGCGACCCTCGCCCGATCCTCCGACCGCCCCACGATGGCTTGTCCCGCGTGCAGGCAGCATTCCGTACGGCGTTCCACCTGCCGAGTGCTGACGCGGTGGCGGTCGGCACCGACAACCCCACTCACCTGGCCCAGCTGGTCCAGGCCCTGGGCGCGGATGTGGACACTGCCGCCGTCAGTCAGTACCTGCGCGCCCTGCATGGGCAGCGTCAGAGCTGAAGCTCGGTCACCAGGCGCTCGGCCTCCTTCCGGGCCGGCGCCAGCAGCGGATCCTCCTCGTACGCGTGGGGTCCGACGATCTTCGACAGGAAGAACAGCGACATCAGCTTGCCGTCCCGGCTCTCCAAGTCCGCACGCCGCTCCTGGTGGACGCGGTCCGCGAGCGCCGGGACGGCCAGCGCGTTGCCCCACAGCGTTGCGGCGTCTGGGGGTTAGCCAGGGCGGTTGAAGAGGTCTTGCTCTTCGGCCGGATGGCATCCAGAATCCTCAAATTCGCACTAATTATCGAATTCTTTTGGGGTTCTTTGGCTCAGCTATCGAGGCCGCCCGTGTAGAGCTTCAAGTTGGCCTAATTGATGCGGAGCCTCCAGTGATCGCCAGTCCGCTCGCTGGGTGTTCATTTCGAGTCGAGTTGATCCGGCTTCTTAATCCTGGCTGCTGCCCTGTGCAGGTCAATGGCGGTCTAGTTCGCCGCTTGATGCTGGAGCGGGCCGATTGTCCCCTTGGTGCACGCCCTTAGGGGATGCCGGTGGATTCCAGCCGTGAGAGGCAGGGAAGCCGCCAGAAATTAACGGTTCTCCAGGACGTCGTGTCAGTGGCGGCATCTACTTTCCACAAGGAGGTCCAGGACGGCTGGCCCGCGGCATGGTGGATGGGGGAGTGGTGGCAGCTGAGGAACCGGAACCTGCCGTTGGAGAGGGTGCGGCCGATGCTCGTCAGGTCGTGGAGTACTTGGTGCGGCCCGAAGCCGACGTGTACATCGCAATCATGGATGTACTAGAGGGATCGGTGACTGATCTGACCGTTGCCGAGATCGCGGCAGCCCTGTCCGGGGGCCCGCTTCGTATGGAGCTCCGGCTGGTCGAGACGCGTCTGGATGCCCTCAAGGGCATGGGAGCGGTCTCAGTACGGTCGGACACCACACATGCACGCCGCTACGCGGAGATCCTTGCTCGAAATTGGCGTTATACCGCCAGCCCCGCGGGCCGGCACGTGCAGCGCTTCTACCGTCAAGTGCTGGCTGGTACGGCGACGGTGCGGGAAATCCCGATCGTGTCCTTGGGCCGTCTCGTCTCCCACCTTGAGCAACTCGCCGCGAGCCTTGGATCCGACAAGCCCGCTGCCGGCCGTGTGGACGCAGCGATTCTGGATGCAGCGAACGCGGTGTTCACCAGCCATGACGATCTTGACGCCGCTCTGGTGGGTGCCGAGGATGCGCTGCTGAGGTTGGCCGACAGGTTCGACCTGGACGAGGAACGCACCAGTGACCTCAAGGGCCTACTTGTCGATTACGCCACCCGCGTCGCGGCCGAACTCGATTCCGGTGCGGCACGCGCGGCCGAAGCGCTGGCTGTGCTGCAGCCGTGGTTCGCCACTTTGGCGCAGGCCGCCATCGATGCATCCCAGGCCCGCGACCTCATCGTCGCTGGTGCCCTCAGCGCCTCCCGCGGAGGCCGAGTCGAGGACTGGGAGGGACTGCGCGGTTGGTTCGACGGTCATACCGGACGCGCGGCGCGGTTCTCACTGCGCTTGGTACGGACGGTGCCGAGTATGCACGCGAACCTGCGTCGGTTGCACTCGTCATCGGGGACCGCCTCCACCCGTACCAGGGCCCTGGCGCTGGCCCGCGCCGTGCTGACACCGGAGATCGGCGTGCAGATCTTCCAGGCCGCGCTGGGTGATCACTCCTGGCGCAAGCTGTATGGCCAAGCTGACGAGGACGACGTCGGCCGCAACCCGTCCTGGCGGGGCGGCCCGCAGGTGCCGGTGCCGAGCCTGCTGCGCACTGCTGGCCGCTCTGGCCCGCGGGGCAGGGGCGCTGCCCCGCGGGACGACAGCGTCGTCAGGTTGCAGGTGGCTCACGAGCGGGAGCGGCGCCGGGCTGAGCATGCGCGTGCGGTCGCCGCGGTGCTGGCGTCGGTTCCCGGTCGGGGCTTGGAAGAGGCGGATGCCCGGGTGGCGTTGGCCGCTCTCATGGCAGCGGCCCGGGCCGCTGCGAGGGGTCCGCGCCGTACCGGGGTCAGCGGGGGGCTTGCCTGCACGCTTGTTCACACGGGAGTGGGAGTCGGTGTCCTGCGCGCCCCTGCATGGCGGGTACTTCTGCCCGGCCGTGTCCCGTTGTTTCATCTGCCTGGCTGCCGCCCTTCCCCCGCAGCACTTTCTGCTGTCGCGGGCAGTGCCGTGACGGATGACGTCTCAGAGCGGGCGACGCTGCGCATCGCTCCACGGACAGGCCCTCATGAGCTCGGCCGCGAGACGCATGCCGTCCCCCTGAACGAAGGAGCAGCATGAACGAGGAGGAGAGCGCCGTACCGGAACGTGAGAGGGACCTGGGAGCCTCTGGTGGTCGCCCGGCCCGGCGGCGGGCCTGGCGTCCCGAGGCTGATGCCGAGACGGCAGCATTGCTGCGTCACCTCGCCGCTCACCCGTGGCTGGTCGGCAGCCGCGATGACGCACTGATCGCGGCGGTGCGTCGCAACGAGCATGTCCTGCGCTCGGCGGTGGCGCGCCTGGGATGGGTGCTGGTCATCGAACGTGATCTGGTGCGTCTGCGGAAGAGCCCCCCGCCACGCCCGGCAGCGTGGGCGGCCCAGGGTCCGAGCCCGGCTGCCTGCTCCTGGTTCTTCCTGCTGCTCGCAGCCGCTGAGTCGATGCCGCCGCGTACGGCGATTGGGCACTTGGTCACCCAGGCGCACAGTGCCGCCGCGGAAGCAGGTGTACCTGCGCGTCATGACATCGCTGAGCGCCGAGCCATCGTTGCTGCGCTGCGCATGCTCGACGAACGTGGCGTGGTCGAGCGTCTCGACGGCGACCTCGACGGATATCTGCACGACGATCACGCGCCCGTGCTTCTCGCCATCCATCACACCCGGCTGGCCTACGTCGTCGCCAATCCTGGTGCCGTCGACCCTGCTGCCGACCCGCAGGCATGGCTTGAGCAGGTGCAGCGCGAACCGGACGCGGCCCGCCGGATGCGCCGGGCCCTGGTGGATGACACCTGCGTTCATGTCGCGCTGCTCGATGAAGCTGAGGCGCAGTGGCTGAGCCAGCGGGTGCGGGGCGACGACGGCGGTCCGCTGGCGGATGCCTTCGGGTTGGTACTGGAACGACGCGCGGAGGGAGCTGCGTTCGTCGTGCCCGATGAGGCATACCGGCACTTGCACGAGCTCGGCCCGATGCCCTTTCCCGCCCCAGGCACCGTCAATCACGCAGCGTTGCTGCTGCTCGACCATGCTGCCCTGCATGGCACGACCGGCGATGGGCCCGGGCCGGGCTGGCGCGGCATGACCGAGGACCAGGTGGTGGCGGCACTGACGGGGTTCGCCGACGGTAACGCCAGTGGCAGGGGTGGCTGGGGAGCCGAGTACGCCCATAACCCGGTGCTGCTTGCTAGCAAGGTCCGTGATCTTCTGGTCGGCGCCCACCTGGCCCGCCTCAACTACGGCGGCTCGCGCGCCGGCGAGGAAGGTGCAGCGGCGTGGTGGTTCGCTCCCACGGCTGGCCGGTGGGCGCAAGGAGGCAACCAGGATCCCAAGGGCGGCCGTTCTCGTTCGTCCAGGTCCGCAACCGCGGAACGTCACCCGCACATCGCAGTCCAGCAGGGCTTGTTCGGCGACACCAAGGTCGGGGACATGACGGAGGAAAGCACGCGTTGAACGACATCTTTGATCTCGATTTCTCCTCACCGCAACCGCTGCCGCCCTCCGGTAGCCCCCACCGGTTCGGCGGCCGCTGGCGCTTGGTCGGCGCCGGTCTGTCGAACGTGTGGCGCTACGGCGACCTCGACCTCCCGGCGGCCTCCGGACGCCTGCTGCTGCGCGGACCCAACGGGACCGGCAAGACCACAGCGCTGGAGGCCCTGTGGCCCTACCTGCTGGACCTGAATGCCGCCAGACTCGCCGCAGGCAAATCGCGCCCCACCACCCTGAAGCTCCTGATGAGCCAAGGCGCCCCGGCCAAGGGCCGCCGTTACGGATACCTGTGGCTGACCTTCGCGGCTCCGTCCGGCGAACCCGCAGCGGACAGCGCTCAGCAGCCGGCGGCAACCGTCGAAGAAGTTGTGAGTTTCGGAGTCCGGCTCCAGTACTCGCCCAGCTCCACCCCGGCCGTCCGCGTCATCCCCTTCACCGTGCCCGGCCGCCCCCTGCAGGAGTTGGCGCTGCGTACTCCCGAAGGCGGCGCGCTGGAACACGAGGAGTTCTCCACCCTCGTGGGGGCAGCCAGCGGTCACGTCTTCACCGAACCCGACGACTACATCGAGCACCTGGCACACCACATCTGGTCCACCACCCCTGGTGAGCTGCGCTTACTCGCCTCACGGCTGCGGGAAGTACGCAACCCCACCCTGCTGGGCGACGTCTCCCCGTCCGCGGCCGCCGACGCACTACGGCAGTCCCTGCCGGGCGTGGACGGAGACGTCCTCAAAGCGACAGCGGAGGCACTCGCCGAATCGGACACCACCCGTGATGCCTTCGAACGCGACGATCACGCCGCCACCCTGCTCGCAGAGTTCGCCCGTGTATGGACCGGGCACGTCGTCGATGTCACCCGCACCGCTCACACCGCCGCGCGTGAAGCCGAGACCGCAGCCGCCGAATGCGCCCGTCACGTCCGGAAGTGCACCAGCCGCCTCGACGACGCGAGGGCCGCTGCCGAACAGGTCAGCGCTGCTGCTCAACGGCTCAATGAAGACCACCGCGTCGCCCAGGCCGCCGCGCGCGCCATCGAAACCAGTGACGCCTACCAGTCCCATGGCCGTGTCATGGACCTGCGCAAGCGGCTGAAAGCCGAGCAAAGCGCTGCATCCAGCAGCTACGACAGGCTCAACTCCGCGGCTGACCAGGCACGAAAGCAGACCGAGGACGGCCAAGCAGCCCTTGAAGACGTCATCGGCGACATCGCCGACCTCTCTGCCTCCGCAGCGGCCGCGGGCGCCCAGCCGACAGTGCTGGCCACCCTGCTCACCCACCACCCCCGCGCCCGCGCGACCCGGCCTGTCGCCGACTTCGTCATCGACCCGGGCCCCGGACTGACCCTCACCCATGACCGTGCCGGACTCGACCAGCTCGCCACCGCCTGGACGCACACGGCACAAGCGCACCGGACCGCAGCTGACCGGGCCGCGCTCATCCTGCGCGACTACGAATCCGTCGCAGCAGCAGAGAAATCAGCAGCGACTGCTGACCACACCGCGGCCAGCGTCGAAGCCGCCTACGACGAGGCATCCCAAGCTCTCGCCATCGCCGCCGCAGCGGCCCGCGCAGTGGCCCACCAGTCCCTCGCCGATACCGCCCGATGGGCCCAAGAGCATCCCCATCTCCGCGGCCTGCGCCAAGAGGCGGAACCTGTCTGGGAGCAGCAAACGGTGTGGGACGCGGACGACGTCCACGCCCTCACCGCAGCCGAACCTTCGACGGTCCGCGACCAGCTCAACGACTGGGCCGATCAGGCCCTGCGTATCGGTGAAGCGTTCGCAGCCATCCATGAAAGCGCAGCCAAGCAGCACCAGGCCACCGCAGCCACCCTGGACGCCACGGCCGCGGAGCACCGTGGCGAGGCCCGGCGACTGCGCTCCGGGCAGCTGCTGCCACTGCCTCGCCCGCATTGGGCAGGGTCCGGCCAGGACGACACCGCGCTCGGCGCGCTACTCGAATGGCATCCCGCACTCGATGCCTCAGACGACCAGAAGGCACTCATTGAGCTGGCCTTGGCCACCTCCGGAGTCCTCAGCGCTCACCTGCACCCAGGTGGAGCCACCAACCACACCTGGCACATCAGCCCCGCGGGCACCGTCCCGGAGCCTAACCTGACCGCTGTCCTGGACATCGTGCACGACCATCCGCACACGGCCCTCGCCCGCGCCGTCGTGGAGCGCATCGCACTGACCGACACCGCACCTGGCCACCACGGCCTCGCTGCGATCGTCATCGGACGCGACGGCACCTTCACCACCGGCCCCCTCGGGGCAGATCCCGTCGCCGCGCTACAGGCCACCGACAGCCAGGTTCCACCCGCCTCCCACATCGGCGCCCGCACCCGCCTGGCCCAGGCCCAGGCCAAAGCCGACGAGCTGGACGCAGCCGCCCAAGAACTCGAGGCCAGCGCCGCGGCCGAGCGCAACGCCGCAGCCGAGTGCCGCCAAGAGCGCAACCACATCCGCGCCCAGGCCCAGGCATTCCCGTGCCGGCGCGAGCTGACCGAGACCGAGGCACTGCGCGCCAGCGCAGCGAAAGAGGCAGACCAGCGGCATACCACCGCACGGACGCTCCGGGAGTATGCCGACGCTGCCGCCGCCGAGCACACCCGTTTGCGGATGGACTGGGCAGTCCGCGCCCGAAGCATGCAGTTGCCCACCGACCCCGCAGCCCTCGACAGGCTCAGTGCAGACGGCCGGACCTGGGCTGAAGCACTAGTGAAAGCCGCGGATCAGTTGTCTACACGTCTGCTGCCCCGGCTTGAGCGGGTCCTCAAGACCCTGCCCGACGAAACCGCCCTCGCCGAACGCCTGGCCGACCTCCAGCACACCGCCCAGAGCGCTCACACCACAGTCCTTGAGACCACGGCCGAACTCACCGAGGCTCAGTCCCACGGCGACGCCGAGGAAGCAGCACGCCGCTTCGAGGCAGCCACCGACCGGGCCGACGACCTCCACCGGCGTCTCGAATCGGCCCGAACACAGGTCGTTGAAGCAGAGAAGAAGCTCAGTACCCGCGAGAGCGAACTCAACTCCGCCCGAGAGCGACTGAACGACGCACACCCACACCAGACAACCACACGCGCGCATCTGGCCACCCTGCTCTCCTGGGCCCCACTCGCCCGGGCGATCGAAGCCGGTCCCGGCCGCCTCCCCAACGCCACTGACGGCCCGGAATTCCTCGACACCGTCGAAGAACTCCTCCGACGCCGGCCAACCGCCTCCAAGAAAACCCTCGGCGAACGCTACGACACCATCCGCGCCGAACTCGCCCAGACATGGACCATCGCCCGCGACGACACACCCACCGGACTCGAGCAGCTAGACACTTTCGTCCTCACCCAAGCCGAAACCGACTACGACCCCCTCAGCGCCGCAACCCGCGCGCAGGACCTCGCAGGCCGGGCCAAAGCCGCACTCGACGCCGCAGAAGCTGCCGCACTCCGTGACTTCGTCATTGGCCGCCTGCCTGCCGCCATCGGAACCGCCTGGACCGCCCTGACAGGGTGGGCAAAAACGGTCAACCGCAAGATGCGTGCAGCCCAGGCATCCTCCGGAGTCGGAGTCCAAGTCCACATCAACCTGCGTGACGACCTGGACCCCGCCACCCGCACGGTGTACGAACTGTGCTGCAAGATCAGCGACGCCGTCCGCACCGAAACGCAAAAGGACCAGGTCGGACAGGCGCTGCGGTCCCTACTTGCCGCGGCCGACGGCACCACCATGGAGGAACGCCTGACCGCGGCAGTCGACATCCGCAACTGGGTCGATGTCCACTACCTCGTGGAACGCCCCGGCTCCGACGGCAAACCGGTCACCGGTCGGTGGGGCCCACGCACCGGCCTGTCCGGAGGCGAACGACGACTCGTCGTCCTGGCGCCCATGCTCGCTGCGATCGCCGCCTACTACGACCGCTACCCCGCCACGGCACTGCGTCTGGTCCCCCTTGACGAAGTCCCCGCTGAGGTCGACGAACGCGGTCGCGAGGGCCTGGCGCGCTACCTCGCCGAACTCGACCTGGACATCCTGTGCACCTCCTACTTGTGGGACGGCGCACCCGGCGCGTGGGACGGCATCGATGCCCACGACCTCGAAGCGGGTGCCGACGGAACCGTCGTCGCATTCCCGATGCTCATCCGTACAGGCCAGGACCTGCCCGGGAACACCGACGCCGAACTTCGGGCCGGGAGTCCCTCATGAACTGCCCGCTGTGCAACGGAGCCTGCGCAGAGGCCGACTTGGTCCCACTGCTCAGCCCCGAACTCACCTGGCTATGGCAAGCCCTGGCGGCAGCAGCCGACCGACGAGGGGACGAGACACTCACCTCCGGCACCCCGGTCACGGTATTGCTGCCCGTCTCGGCAGCCCAGTGCGCTGCGGCAACCGGCCTCATCGGCGGACGGCCACCAGAGCCCGGCCAGCGACGTCGCCTCAACCTGGAGGAACTGGCCGCTGCCGTGGCCATCCGCGGACCAGCGCTTACACCCGGCGCCGTCGCTGCCCATGCCTGCAACCGAAGGCTGGCAGCCAAGGCCCGTAGCCGCGCCGAGCACACGGCCGCTTCCGACCGGATCCGTTCCCTCCTCGAACACTCCGCAGCCGACCTACCCCACCACGTACGTGAACGCATCCAACCGGCCACCGCCTTCACACGCCTACACAAGCTCGGGTGGATCACCCGCCTGCTCAAGACACCAGACCCGGAAACGCTGCTCACCCAGGCCCTGCAGGTGGCCGCCCGCCTACCCCCACCCGGCCGACGCATCGACCGCCGAATCCTCGTGCCGGGCAATCCCCACGCCCTCGACGCGGGCACACTGCCCGCCTTAGTTCTCGCGCTGACCGGAACATCCGCCACAAGGGGGCGTTCAAGCTGGGTCCATCTTGGAGTCGACTGCGACGACCTGCTTGGCGGACTCATCATCACCGGAGTCACACCACGTGGATGGCAGATTCCCCCTGGCGCGACCTTCGCCCTGCCTCCCAGAGAACTTGCCGACATCACCTGGCAACCACCCGACAAGAACAACGAGTGGGCTTTCGTCACGGAAAACCCATCCGTGCTCGCCGCAGCAAGCAACCACGCCTTGGCCAACGACGGGGTCCGGACACCCCGCGTGATCTGCACGGCCGGCACACCCTCACAACTGGAATGCCAAGCAATCGGCGCGCTGTCCACCGCTGGATGGCGGATCGCCATCCGCGCCGACTTCGACCAAGCCGGTCTGGCTCACATGCGAGCACTACTCGCAGCCGCACCAACCGCGCTCCCATGGAGAATGAGCGCAGCTGACTACCTTCAAGCCGCTCCCAAGGGAACCGACATACTTCACCTCCAGGAGTCCGACGCCCCCTGGGACCCGTTTCTCGTTACTGCGATGCTGACCCAGTCCACCCCCGTGTACGAAGAGGATCTGCTCGTCAAACTACTCGCTGACATCGCTGACGGCCGACCAGAGTTAATCGAGGCGTGATCAGCTGGTCAACAGCACTTCCCAGCGCAGAGTGCTCCTGAGGCATCGCCTAGCCTGCGAGTACGACCGAAAACTGCACCCCGCGTGCGCGGGGAGCATCGTCGCCAACGAACCTTCCCGGCAACGCGGGGATCATCCCCGCATGCGCGGGAAGTAGATCACCAAGCGGCCTGGATCGCGGCGTACTCGGGGTCATCCCCGCGTACGCGGTGAGCAGACCTTGCGGGTCGGCATCCGGCCCTGGATCGGGGTTTCATCCCCGCATGCGCGGGGAGCAGTCGGTAGACGGGCCGCGCGAGGCCAGCGGGAGGGGTTCATCCCCGCATGCGCGGGGAGCAGGCCCCGGCCAGCGGCGCGGGGCGTGGGGGTTAGGGTTCATCCCCGCATGCGCGGGGAGCAGCACGCTGCTGATGCAAGTCGGCCCCGGCCGGAGGGTTCATCCCCGCATGTGCGGGGAGCAGCCTCCAGCGTCACCTACTCCTGGTCCTCGCCCGGGTTCATCCCCGCATGCGCGGGGAGCAGGTCTCACTCGGGCCGGGTATCGAGGACGCCAGGGGTTCATCCCCGCATGCGCGGGGAGCAGTGCCACTCGGCGAGCTCGGCGGATCCGGCCTCGGGTTCATCCCCGCATGCGCGGGGAGCAGCCGGCGTAGTCGAGGGCTACGCCCCACGGCTCGGGTTCATCCCCGCATGCGCGGGGAGCAGGCTGGCTGACCTGGCACTCTACGACGGTCGCAGGCTGGTTTGCAGCACTTCCTCTGAATCCGGCAATCCGGACACCGAGGCTGCTGTGTCACCATCCCCGCGTGCACGGGGAGCGGTTCGGACGCTCTCTCGTTCAGGCTGCCACGACCGTAGTGACTGGCCGCGCGGAGTGTGGAGAGATCTCGCTGCAGGCTCCCTTTGCGACTTGCTGCGGGAGGAAAGTCGGTTCCACTACGGTGTCGACGTAGCTGGTGGCCGCCCAGGCCGCTGGCCGTGCTTCTCGTTGCCGTATTGGCAGAAGGAGCCGGATCCCGACTGCCCATGGATGCCGACATCCGGGTCACTGTGGTGATGGTGTTCGTGCTGGCGTTCGTCCGCGGTTCACTCCCGACGAGGGGGGCTCGGAGGGGGATCTGATGCAAGACAGTACGCCGCACTGGAGTGCGAAGCTCACACCCGAGGCCCGTTCCGTGTGGGCCAAGCATGACCGGAAGACGGAGAAATGGCTGCCGTTGTGGCGTCACATGGCCGACTCCGCAGCCATGGCGGGGCGACTGTGGGACGCATGGGCTCCGCGTCATCTGCGGGACCTCGTGGCCGGCAACCTGCCTGGCGGTGACGAGGACGGGAGGTTGCTGGTCGTCTGGCTCGCCGCCGTCCACGACATAGGCAAGGCAACACCGGCCTTTGGTTGTCAGGTTGACGTCCTGGCAGGCCGAATGGACCGTTTGGGGCTGAAGATGCCCACGCTGAAGCAGTTCGGCGCTGCGCGCAGCCGTGCGCCGCATGGTCTGGCCGGGCAGGTCCTCCTGGAGGAGTGGCTGGAGCAGCAGGACTGGCCGCCCCGGCATGTCATGTCCTTTGCCGTGCCTGTGGGCGGGCACCACGGTCTGCCTCCGGCACACGAGCAGTTTCATGACCTGCGCCGGCACAGTGAACTGTTGCGGACACCAGGCCTCAGTGAGGTCCTCTGGCGTGCTGTGCAGAGTGAACTTCTCGACGCATGCGCGGCGGCGTACGGGGTGCGGGAGCGCCTTTCGCAGTGGCGGGCGGTAAGGCTGTCGCAGCCTGTCCAGGTCATCTTATCCGCCTTGGTCATTTTCGCCGACTGGATCGCCAGCAATCCGGACCTCTTCGTGCTGTTCCCTGAGGACCGGCACCGCGATGAGGCTGACCGTATCGACGCCGCATGGCGCGGCATCGGCCTTCCCCGGCCCTGGTCACCGCAGGTGCCAGAGGGGACGGCGCAGGAACTCTTCGCCGCTCGTTTCGGCTTGCCCTCTATCCGGCCTTTGCAGGAGGAGGCGGTGCGCCTTGCCCGGGAGGCGCATTCGCCGGGACTGATGATCATCGAGGCGCCGATGGGCGAGGGGAAGACAGAGGCCGCCCTGGCGGTGGCAGAAGTCTTCGCCGCGAGGACGAGGGTGGGAGGCTGTTTCATCGCTCTGCCCACCCGTGCCACATCGAACGCGATGTACGGGCGCACGAGACGGTGGCTCGAGCGTCTGCCTGGGGATGTGGATCTGACGGTGTTCCTGGCCCACTCGAAGGGCCCGCTCAACGACGACTACGCGAAGGACATGAGGGCGGGGGCCCGCACTGTTGCCGCGGTCGACCTGGATGCGGTTTCCGATGTCACCACCTCACGGCGAGACGATACGTGCGCCGCCTCTTCTCAGCTCGTCGCCCATCAGTGGCTCCGCGGACGCAAGAAGGGCATGCTCGCTCCGTTCGTTGTGGGCACCATCGATCAGCTTCTCTTCGCCGGGCTCAAGAGCCGGCATCTTGCGCTTCGGCATCTTGCTCTCGCGGGCAAAATCGTCGTCATCGACGAGGTCCACGCCTACGACGCCTACATGAACGAGTACTTGGAGCGTGTGCTGTCCTGGCTCGGGGCGTACAAGGTTCCCGTCGTCATGCTGTCGGCGACCCTGCCCGCAGGCCGCCGCCGCCGGCTGGCCGAGGCCTACGCCGGCGAGGCTGATCCGCGTCCTGAGCTGGAGGAAGCCGACGCCTATCCACTGATCAGCGTCGTCACCCCCGGTCAGGAATCCGTCATCAGCCGTCCCGAAGCAGCAGCCGACCGCCGTACAGAGGTTGAGATGGAGCAGCTGGGCGACGACCTGGGAGCACTCGCGGACCGGCTCGAGAGCGAGCTGGCCGGGGGCGGCTGCGCGCTGGTGGTCCGCAACACCGTTGACCGTGTTCTCGAGGCGGCAGCAGTGTTGCGTGAACGCTTCGGCCCGGGGGCGGTGACGGTTGCCCACTCCCGTTTCCTCGATGTGGACCGGGCGCGCAAGGACGACGATCTCGTCGCCCGGTTTGGTCCCACGGGTCCGCGGCCTGCCGGGCCGCACGTCGTGGTTGCCAGCCAAGTCGCAGAGCAGTCGCTCGATATCGACTTCGACGTTCTGGTGACCGATCTTGCCCCTGTCGACCTCGTCCTGCAGCGGATGGGACGGCTCCACCGCCACCGCCGTGGGCGGGGCCAGTGTGAACGCCCGGCCCGGCTGCGGACGCCGCGATGCCTGGTCACAGGTGTCGACTGGGGGGCGTTACCCCCGGCGCCGGTCAGCGGTTCGGTGTCTGTCTACGGTCGGCATGCCCTGCTGCGGTCCCTGGCGGTGCTGCTCCCGCACTGGAAGACGCTGCCGGTCGTGCTCCCGGACGACATCAGCCTGCTGGTTCAGGCCGCCTACGCGGACAGGGCTGCCGCCCCTCAGGACGGCTGGGTGGATGCGATGGCTGAGGCGTTGACGGAGCACGAGATTGCTGTCGTCAGACAACAGCGGGCTGCGCAGGTCTTCCGGCTTGCGGAGGTCCGCAAGCCGGGACGTTCCCTGGTCGGCTGGATCGACGCCGGTGTGGGTGACGCGGACGGCACCAGGGCCGGCCGAGCTCAGGTGCGGGACAGTGACGAGAGTCTGGAAGTACTCGTCATCCAGCGGCGCGGCGATGGCACGTACGCGACGCTGCCCTGGCTGGACTGGGGGAGGGGAGGGCTGGAGGTACCTGTTGACGCGGTGCCACCACCCCATATCGCGCGGGCTGTTGCAGCCAGCGCGCTGCGTCTGCCGTACCACTTCTCCAAACCGTGGGTGATCGACCGTGCCATCGAGGAGCTCGAGAGATTCGGGCCGGAGGTGTGGCAGAGACCGGAGTGCCACTGGCTGGCCGGTGAACTGATTCTTGTGCTCGACGAGGATTGTCAGACCCGGCTGGCAGGCTTCGAGGTCCACTACAGCGAGGCCGATGGGCTGGAGATCAATCCGGCTGGGGCCAGGACGTGAAGTTGGTGAAGGGCGTGCCCAGTTTCGACCTGGTCTCCCGTCCGTGGGTGCCCGTCCAGTTACGCGACGGCACTTCCACGGAGCTGTCGCTGAAGGAGGTCTTCGCCTGTGCCGGCGATGTGCGGAGACTGGTGGGGGACGTGCCTTCACAGGAATTCGCCCTGCTGAGGCTCTTATTGGCAATCTTGCACGATGCCGTGGAGGGGCCGGAGGATCTCGAGGCTTGGCAGGAGCTGTACGAGAGCCCGGAGCCTTTCGCCGATATCCCCCTGTATCTCGATCGGCATCGGGAGAGGTTCGATCTTCTCCATCCCGCCCGGCCGTTCTTCCAAGTCTCCGATCTGAGGACGCAGAAGGACGAGGTGGCATCGCTGAACCGCATCGTCGCGGACGTCCCCAACGGCGATCCCTTCTTCACGATGCGCCAGCCCGGAGTGGACCGGCTGTCGTTCGCGGAGGCGGCGCGCTGGGTGGTACATGCCCACGCTTTCGACACGTCCGGCATCAAATCGGGTGCCGTGGGGGACCCTCGGGTCAAGGGCGGCAAGGGCTATCCGCAGGGTGTCGGATGGGCCGGCAACCTGGGAGGCGTCTTCGTGGAGGGCGACAGCCTCCAGCAGACTCTCCTGCTCAACCTGGTGGCTTCCGACGCGTCCGCGCTGACCGTCGGCAAGGACGACAGACCGGCGTGGCGGCGGGAGCCCTGCGGGCCGGATGTGCAGCAGGGCCTGGAGTCGCGGCCCACCGGTCCTCGGGATCTGTACACGTGGCAGTCGCGGCGTATCCGGCTCCACCATGACGATCAGGGTGTCCACGGCGTGGTCCTGTCGTACGGAGATCCTCTGGCGTCGGCCGACAGGCACCTGTACGAGCCGATGAGCGGCTGGCGCCGCAGCAAGCCGCAGGAGAAGCGACTGGGCCGCTCGCCGGTCTACATGCCCCGCGAACACGACCCTTCGCGCGCCGCATGGCGCAGCCTCGCCTCGTTGCTCATGTCTCAGGGACAGGAGAGGACTGCCCAGCGCAGTGAACCTGCTCCGTATCTGCGGGCGGGGGTTCTGAAGTGGATCGCCGAGCTGACGTACGAGCGTCTGCTGCCCCGGGAGATGTTCATCAGGCCCCGGCTGGTCGGTGCGAGGTACGGCACTCAGCAGTCGGTCATCGATGAAGTTGTTGATGACGGCGTCACGATGTCGGTGGTCCTGCTCCACGAGCAGGACCAGCGGTATGCGACGGAGGCCTTGGGGGCGGTCGAGGACAGCAACGCCGGGGTCGGGGCTCTGGGTGACCTGGCGGCCGATCTCGCCCGGACGGCAGGCCGTGACCCGGAGGCGCCGCGTGAGACGGTCCGGGACCTGGGCTTCGGCCTGCTGGACGGCCCCTATCGGCAGTGGCTGGCCGGCCTGGGTGACACGCAGGATGCGGGGGAGGCTCGAAGGAACTGGCAGCGGACGGCCTACCGGATCCTGCGGGAGACGGCCGACAGGCAGCTGGCAGACGCAGGTGAGACTGGCTGGCTGGACCACGCCTCATCCGAGCGGGTCTTCCACGCCCGGCTCAACAAAGCCTTTCCCCTGCGCCATGAGTCCGGGGCCGGCTTAGTGCCAGATCTGGAAGGAGCCGACAACAGCAAGGGGGTATTTCCATGACCGACACCGCGCCGAAGATTCCGGCGCCCATCCGGTCGCAGAAGTTGCAACACGAGCCGGTCAAACAGCTCGGTCCGCTCCGTCAGGCCGTCACCCAGCACATCCGTACCCTGCAGGTCGACTACCTCAACGACCGTTCCCACGCCGTGCAGGCCCTTGCCCGCCTGCGCCGCGGCGTCGGTCGTCAGGCCACGGAAATGCCGGACCTGTGGGGCTTGGTCGGCGTCGAACAGTTCCACGAAGTCCGGTTCACCCAGCGGCAAGCGCCTGCTGGGGAGGCCGAGGCGCTGCGTGCCGAGCGCGCCGCGCACGTAGCCGTCACCCTGTGGGCCTTGCATCAGCAGTCCAACCGGACCAAGCGCATGCACGTCGCCGACGGGCCATCCATGGGAGCGGCGGTGCGCCGATTGATGTCGGGGACCGATTCGGACGAGCCGATCCGCAAGCGACTCGTACGCGCGGGGACGGCCACCACGCTCGAGGTGATGGCACAGAGGCTGCGGGACCTGGTCGTCCTGTTGCGGACGGCGGAGGTTCCCCTCGACTACGGCTTGCTCGCCGAGCAACTCGACACATGGCAGAAGCCGGGCGGGCCGAGCCAGGTTCGTCAGGCCTGGGGACGCAGCTTCCACGCCTACCGCCCCCCGGCCTCCAGCACGGCGAAGGGCGGGGACGTCCCCGCCGTGCAGCCTGAGACCGCCGCGAACGAGATGAGGGAAAACGCGTGAGCCGCACGATTCTTGACGTCCACATCCTGCAGACCGTCCCGCCGAGCAATCTCAACCGTGACGACACAGGAGCCCCCAAGAGCGCTGTCTACGGTGGGGTGCGCCGCTCGAGGGTCTCCAGCCAGGCGTGGAAGCGGGCCACCAGGAAGGCCTTCGATGACCTGCTGGACCCGGCTGAGCTGGGGGTTCGGACGAAGAAGGTGGTCGAGGCGCTGACGGAGCGGATTGCGGTCCTCGAGCCCTCGCTGGAGGCGGAACAGGTATGGCCGATGGCCGCCGAGATCATTCAGGCGGCGACCGGCGCGAAGATCGAAACGCCCTCGCGGAAATCGGGTGGGAAGGACGGCAAGGACGACGAACCCGCCGACCCTCAAGCCCCGCAGTCCTCCTACCTGCTCTTCCTCAGCGCCCACCAGCTCGACGGGCTGGCAAGCCTGGCCATCGAGGGCATCGGCAAGGGGACCGAGCCCAAGGTGTTCGTGAAGGACAAGGACAACAAAGCGCGAGCCAAGCAGATCGCCGCCACCCGGCACTCGGTCGACATCGCGCTCTTCGGCCGCATGGTGGCCGATGCGTCCGACATCAACGTGGACGCGGCGGCTCAGGTCGCCCACGCCCTGAGCGTGCATGCCGTGGACATGGAGTCGGACTACTTCACGGCCGTAGACGATCAGAACACCAGTGCGGAACCGGGCGCCGGGATGATCGGCACGATCGACTTCAATTCCGCCACCCTCTACCGCTACGCCGCCGTGGACATCGACCTGTTGGCCAAGAACCTGGACGCCGGCCTCGCGGACGGCGAGCGCGCCGGTGAGCCGGTGCGGCGGGCAGTGGAGGCCTTCATCGAGGGCTTCGCGATGTCGATGCCCACCGGCAAGGCCAACACCTTCGGCAATCACACCCTCCCCGACGCCGTGATCGTCAAGCTGCGTTCCTCCCGGCCCGTCAGCTTCGTAGGGGCCTTTGAGAAGCCGGTCGTCCAGGAGGACACCGGCGACGGCCACGTTCGCGCTGCCTGCAAGGCGCTGGCGGATCACATCCCCGCGGTCGAGAAGGCCTTCGGAGCCACCGCCGACCGCACCTGGATCCTGCGCGTCGGCGAGCACACGGCTGATCTTGCTCCGCTCGGCGCCGAGGTGGACCTGCGCCCACTGGTCACCGAGGTAGGCGAGGCCGTGGCGGAACGTCTCGGGAAGCGTGGATGAGCGTTCTGACACTGCGCCTGGCGGGCCCCCTGCAGTCGTGGGGGGCCTCGGCCCGGTTCGCCCGGCGCACCACTGAGACGGCCCCCACCAAGAGCGGAGTGACCGGTCTGCTCGCCGCGGCTCTCGGGCGCGACCGAAGCGCCGACCTCTCCGACCTCGCCGCGCTGCGTTTCGCTGTACGCATCGATCAGCCCGGTACCCGCCTGCGGGACTTTCAGACAGCCCACCACGCAGACACCGACAAGGCGATGCCCGTCTCGGAGCGCTTCTACCTGGCCGACGCGGTTTTCGTCGCCGCCGTCGCCGGCGACGACGATCTGGTCCGGAAGCTGCACGCAGCAGTACGCGCTCCCGTCTACCTCCCCTACCTCGGCCGCCGCTCCTGCCCGCCGCAGGGGCCCGTCGATCTCGGCGTGCGGGACGCGGGCGATCCGGTCGAGGCCCTGAAAGCAGAGGAGTGGCAGGCGTTCGAGTGGTACCGCCAGCAGCGCCGCCGGGACCCGCTGGTCACCCTGACCATCCTCGGCGAGAGCACGGCCAGCAGCGGCCTCGGCGACACCCTCAGGGACCAGCCGGTCAGCTTTGACCCGCGCCACCGCCGCTATGCCCTGCGCAGCATCGTCTCCACGTCGGTCGACGTACCGAACCCCCGTTTCAGCCCACCCGTCCCAAACCGGCGCACCCCTGTCCCCGTACCTCGGCACGAACCCGAGGCCCTGCTGTCCCCGATGGACGGTCCTTGATGCACCTGACGCGCTTCCGAATCAACACCGCGCGGCTCGGCGCCCGCAGCCTCCTCGCATCACCCCAGCGCATGCACGCTGCCGTGATGTCCTCCTTCGCGGGGGCACTGCCCAGCGACACCAGCAGCTCCCGGACACTGTGGCGGCTCGACCGGAACGCCAAGGCGGAGGTCCTGCTGTACATCGTCAGCGAGGAACGCCCCGACCTCACGCACTTGGTGGAACAGGCTGGCTGGCCCACGACTGCCGCCTGGCAGACATACGACTACGGAGCCTTCCTCAGCGGACTGCAGGCCGGCGGCACCTGGGCGTTCCGCCTGACTGCCAACCCCGTCCATCACATCCGGCGCAAGGACGGCGACCCGACCAAGCGCACTGCGCACGTGACGCCCCAGCACCAGATGGGGTGGCTGCTCGCCCGGCAAGAGGCCGCAGGATTCCGGATCCTGGACACCCCGCCCGAGCGGCGGCGCCTGCCGCAGGGCGATGAATTCCAGCTGACGGTCCGCGACGAGCGCAGGCACCGCTTCGAAAAGACCGACGCACAGGGAGGCCGGGCCAACCGCGTCCCCCTAGTGACCGTCACCTTCGACGGACGTCTGGAGGTCACCGACCCCGAGGCGCTTCGACGGACACTGACACTGGGCCTGGGCAAGGCGAAGGCGTACGGCTGCGGACTGATGACTCTCGCCAAGGCCGTGTGAGGCATGGCCAACATTGCTCAGCGCCGTACGGCGTCCCCGCGCGAGCTCACGCGTGTCGCGGAGCGGATCTCCTTCATTTACCTCGAGCGGTGCACGATCCACCGCGAAGACAACGCCATCACTGCCGAGGACGCCGAGGGAACCACTCACATTCCGTCGGCGACCATCGGAACACTGCTCCTCGGGCCCGGCACCCGCATTACCCACCAGGCGATGAGCGTGCTCGGCGAGAACGGTGCCGCCGTGGCCTGGGTCGGTGAACAGGGCGTCCGCTACTACGCGGGCGGGCGCTCCCTGAACCGCTCCGCCACGCTTCTGGAAGCACAGGCCACCCGTTGGGCGAACCAGCGAACCCGCCTGGAGGTGGCGCGCGCCATGTATCGGCTGCGCTTTCCGGACGAGGACCCTTCAGGGTTGACCCGGCAGGAACTTCTCGGGCGCGAGGGCCGCCGCCTCAAGGACTGCTACCGCCGCGAGGCGCAACGAACGGGAATTCCCTGGCGTGGCCGGCAGTACGTCCCCGGCGACTTCAGCGCAGGCGACGCGCCCAACCAGGCGGTCACGGCAGCCGCCCAGTGCATGTACGGAATCACGCACGCCGTCGTGGCGGCGTTGGGCTGCTCTCCCGGGCTCGGCTTCGTGCACTCCGGCCACGAACTGTCGTTCGTCCTGGACGTGGCCGACCTGTACAAGACGGAGATAGGCATCCCCCTCGCATTCGACGTAGCGGCCGAGAGCGGTGAGGACGTCGGCTCCCGGACACGGCGTGCGCTCAGAGACAGGATCAACAAGGCCCGCCTCCTCGACCGATGCGTCAACGACATCAAGGGGCTGCTGCTGGTCGGGCAGGCGGACAACCCGGCTCTTTCCGACCCCTCGGAACACCTGGACCGGGTGATGCTTCAGTCTGATCGCGACGTTGCCGTACCCGCAGGCCGCAACTACGCGGAGGAGGTGACCTGGTGACAGTGATCGTCCTGACCCAGTGTCCCGTCGGCCTGCGAGGGTTTCTCACCCGCTGGCTGCTGGAGATCTCACCAGGTGTCTTCATCGGCGGTCCATCAGCCCGGATCCGGGAGACGCTGTGGGCGGAGGTACGTCAGTACGCAGGCAATGGCCGGGCTCTGCTGGCGTACAGCTCGGACAACGAGCAAGGTTTCGCCTTCGAGACCCACGACCACAAGTGGAGTCCCAAGGACCACGAGGGCGTCACACTGATCCACCGCCCGAATGACCGCACAGCCGCCCCTTCGCCGGCGACCAAGGGTTGGAGCAAGGCCGCGAAGCGACGACGCTTCGGGAGTGGATAGGAGACGATTCATCCCATATACGCGAATCGAAAGAACTGAGTCAAAGCCGGGGTTGCCGTCCGTAAAGCCCCAGGTCAGTCAGTCTGCTCCCCGCGCACGCGGGGATGTCCCCGCCCACCGCTTCGACCTCGACACCGCGCTCAACTGCTCCCCGCGCACGCGGGGATGTCCCCAGCAAAATTCGCGGAGCAGCAGCCGCAGCCGGCTGCTCCCCGCGCACGCGGGGATGTCCCCAGTAGCCCGACGCGCGTATCGGGTGCGCCCCTCTGCTCCCCGCGCACGCGGGGATGTCCCCCCGGGCCAGGCGGCCGGGCGGGTGCCGCTGGTCTGCTCCCCGCGCACGCGGGGATGTCCCCTACACCGACGAGCCCACGTTCCCGGAGATCTACTGCTCCCCGCGCACGCGGGGATGTCCCTCTTCGTGGGGCAGGCAATCGAGGGAGACAAGACTGCTCCCCGCGCACGCGGGGATGTCCCCCGGGGAGGGCCTCTGTGAACCTCAGCGACGTCCTGCTCCCCGCGCACGCGGGGATGTCCCCGCGGACAAGCGGCACTGAGGTGTGCCCGTTCGCTGCTCCCCGCGCACGCGGGGATGTCCCCGGCGGGGTGATCTCCTGCGTGTAGACGCGGGCCTGCTCCCCGCGCACGCGGGGATGTCCCCGCCTTAGTCACCTTCTCGAGGGTGCCGAACAGCTGCTCCCCGCGCACGCGGGGATGTCCCCGCGACTCCGAGGCCGACCGTCGCCGGAAGCACCTGCTCCCCGCGCACGCGGGGATGTCCCCCGATCATTACCAACGAGCAGCTGATCGAGTTCCCCTGCTCCCCGCGCATGAGGGGATGGCCTCTCGGCCCCGGTGGGCCAGGTCGAGGGCCGTTCGGAGCGGAACTGCCGGTCTGGCTCGGGCGGGGACCGCAGTACGACCGGCTCCGCCTGCCCGGCCAGGTCGACGCGGTACGTCGTGTTGGACACGCCGCCGCCCACCTCGGTTGCGTCCAGGACCTCGGTGTCGGCGTCAAAAGGCGCGACGGCACACCGTCTGGATCTCGCGATCGGTGAGTCCTCGCTGGAAGGCGCCGGCGGGACGTTTCGATGGCGTGCAGTTTCGCGGGATTTCCCTTCTGAGCGGGTGAGGAAGCGCGGGGCGCCGCTACTGGCGGGGTTGGCGGCCGGTTGCCGAGGCGACCGGCGCCCTGTCCACGACGATCAGTCCCTCCCCGTAGCGCGCGATCGGGCCGTCGGTTGGCCGGTTCACGATCTCCAGGCTGCTCCGACCGGCCCGCCCACGCAGCGGGATCTCCCGAAAGCGGTACGGGGGACGTCACCCAACCCGCATCACCAGAGCCCGTACGGCAAGGCTGGGCCCTTTGGCCGGCGTTCTACCTGGCCGCCGAAGCGCCAGCCGTCACCCGCACCCGCACAACAGAGCGGTGGTGCGCAACTCGGTGCGAAGAAGCGGCAGAAGCGCCTGTTACAGAGCCGTGAACCCATTCGGCGCACAGCACACGGCATGGCGTGAATGAACTGCTTATGTGGCTGAAACTTCCTTGCTTCGACATCGGGCGGGCTGCCCCCACCTCCCGCCCCGACTTCGTCAACTGGACCTGACGCTTGCATCTTGCAAGGGAGAGTTACGGACATGTCCGCATTGGGCAACGTGAGTCCGAGGTTGTGGCGGTTAGTGGTGGGTGCGGGCCAGAGTGTGGCTCCTCGGCAAGGACGCCGGGAACCGTACGGAGTCCGCCCGGCTTGTACGAGGCCGGGCTGGGCTGACTGTTGAAGGAGTCGTCTTTATGTCTGCTTCTCTCGCCACTCGCCGTCTTCTCACCGCGGTGCTGGCCGCCGGCGCCCTGGTCGGCGCGGCCGCCGTCCCGGCCGCCGCCCACGACGACGACCGGCGCGGCCACCGAGGCCCGCACTCCTCGATCGTCATCGGCGACGTCCAGAACGACAGCCACGGCCGCGACAACCGCGCCCTGAACCAGGAATGGGTCGAGGTGAAGAACACCGGTCGTCACTCCGTCGACCTGCGCGACTTCACCCTCACCGACCGCGACGGCAACCGCTACCGCTTCAACCACCTCCGCCTGGACGGCCGCTCCAGCGTCAGGGTCCACACCGGACACGGCCGCGACACCCACCACGACGTCTACCAGGACCGTCGACACCAGATCTGGGACGAGCGCGACACCGCCACCCTCCGCGACGACCGCGGCCGCGTCATCGACACCGAGTCCTGGGGCGGCCGCAGCCACCACGGGCACCACGAGAACCACCGCCGCTAACCCAAACCGGCAGCCACACCGTCGGGGACAGTGAACTGCCAGCCATCAGCAGCAACCGCGTGCCGCGGCCACCAGCCGCGGCACGCAACCCCCGACCACCTTGGGCGCCTGACGTGTCTGACCCGTCAGCCTGCACTCCATGTCTGCGGCACACGCGGGCGGCCTACTGCAGGCGGAGCCCCGAACTTTCTGGAAGCAGCAGCGACACCCGACCCCGGGAGATTCCTTGTGGAGTTCTGGCAGTATTGCCCGTCCGAAGTGACGGCCCCTCAGCTGGACCTTGACCCCTACCGCTTCCCCGGCGCAGACACCGGCGAGCCTTCCTGCGGCGAACAGCATCCGCAGGCACTCAGGCCGAAATCCGACCCCCGCCTCGCCTGGTCGCTGAAGCCCGTGGACGAGCGACGGTTGGACCTGCACGTGGCACTGACTACCGTCGGCATCCCACCGCTCCCCGGTGACCTGGAAGCCATCCACACCCTGTCCTCACTCGACGACACGACCAACGCAGCCCTCGTACGGTGGATCACCACCAACCGCTGAACCCCGGCACTGCCCGCATTGAACGGCTGCATGGAAGGATGAGTGCATGTGGTTGCGACTGCCGTTCGGGGACGAATTACGGACCGAGCTGGGATCTCCCAGGCGCTCTCGCAGACTGGGCAGCAGCCCTCGCTCGCGCGTGTGGCGCGTCGAGTTGCCAGAGGCAACGGCGGTGGTGAAGCAGATCGTCGGCGGTCTTGATGCCGACGAGCGATACGCCCGTGAGGTGGCCGCCCTGAGGCTCGCCGCCCGAGCTGAAATACCCGTGGTGCCCGCGTTGCTGGCCACCGATCCCAGCGAGCGGGTCTTGGTGCTGGAGCATCTGGATCACCGACGCCCGGCCAGCGACTGGATCGTCGACTATGCAGCCGCGCTGGCACGGCTGCATGCCACCGCCCGCCCGGAGGACGTCGGGGTACTTCCCCGGTGGCAGGGCCCGAACGAGGCCGATATCGAGTCTTTCCTGCAGCTGGCCGGGGCTCTGGAGGTTCCTGTCACTTCTGCCGTGTCCGGCGAACTCGATGACCTCGTGAACCGGCTCGACCAGGCATCTGGGCATGCCCTTCTCCACGGGGATCCCTGTCCCGGTAATGATCTCCACACCGCCACGGGGATCCGATTCATCGACTTTGAGCAAGCGTCACTGGGCAGCGGCTTGATGGAGCTCGCCTACCTGCGCATCGGCTTTCCGACCTGCTGGTGTGTCACTTCAGCGTCGGAGCCGCTGCTGGAACGGGCGGAGAGCGCATACCGCAACGAATGGCGCACCCTGACCGGCTCCGATGCCCAAGACGGGCTCGCTGACGCGTGTGCCGGCTGGCTGCTCCGCGGCGACGCGCTGGTTGAGCGGGCACGCCGCGAGAGCACTGATCACCTGGCCCGGATTCCGCACCGGGACTGGACGTGGGGCACCGCGACCGCCCGACAACGGCTCGTCCACCGGCTCGGGGTCGTTGGCCAGATGACGGCCGACCACACCTCCCTTAGCGGCATGAGCAGCCTCAGCACCGCTATGCGCCAACGTATGCTCGCTCGCTGGCCCACGCTTCTGCCCGTCCCAGCAAAGCGACCATAGAGGTCGGCTGAAACCCCCCAGAATCACAACCCACAACTGCGCGCCGCACTGGAAAGGCGGGAGCTGGGCTACGTCCTCGCGGTCTTCCGTTCCACAGCGAGGGGAGAGCCCAGGAGGAGGTTGACGAATGGGGGCCGGGCTCAGTAGTGATGCGAATCCGTCGCTCCGACGTGGATCCGAGTAGAGATATTCAGGTTCACGATACGGACATCGACTTCGGGTTCTTCGAGGAGGAGCATCTACTCGAAGGGGTAATTTAAGCGGCGGAGATCAGGATAGGGAATGGGTCATGGTTCAATCCGCGATCACGATAGGAGCGCACGTGGAGCGAGATGAGCTGAGGCAAGCGTTCGCTGTCGAATCAACTGTCAACTCGCAGGCTAAGAGTGCCCTTACCGCTGGGGCGCCGTTCGAAATCTTGCCAGGGAGAATGCCTGCCGCGAGACTGCATCACACCTACGCCCGGCGGTTGCGGAGACTGCAGAAACTCGAGCGCCCATCATTGGGTTTCGAGGAGGCGGTGGCTAGCCTCGAGAAAATCGGCAGGAACTGCTGGTCGGGTTTATCGATGACCGAAAGAGGGGAGAATATCGCTTTATAGTATTCCTCAGTGCCGATCTTACGCGGGTGATCGCATGCATCGGCTTGATAGTTCCCTCGCGAGAGGTGCCGCCCTACGGGACTCCTGATGGAAAAGATTCTCATTGAGGGCTTCGAAGTCAGCCAGTCTGGAATAGAACAACGTCGCCGGGGTGTGCGTGGATGCACTCCCCGGCGACGGCCGTTGTGGCCAGTGGGGGTTTCGACGGCACCGGTGACGGCCCTGTTCTCCCGAAGCTACGGCGAAGTCGATGTAGGCCTGTTCGAGAGCTTCGGGGTACGCCTCGCGCTTGGCCTGCTCGGCGAGCGCCCGGTAGATGCTCGCGACGGAGGGGCTGTGTCCCTTGCGCTTGTGTGCGACATCCCGCGAGTTCTTCCGAGCCCCGCCGAGTGACCGCGGCCGTGGCCAGGGGCTTCGTCCTCTTTCGGCTGCCCTGCCCGGCTGTGACATTGCTTCGGAATTCCTGAAGCGTCCTCAGCTCGTGTGATCGATCTGCAGTCTGGATGAAGGCAAGGAGGTACGGGTCGTCGGCACTGGCGGTGAACTGGCGACCTGGTGACATCGGGGTTCTGTCGTCAGCTTTCGGGCAGCTGAGGCGGCGCGGATTTCAGTCCGTCCAGGGTGAGGTCGAGGAGGCGTTCGGCCTGCTCTCGCTGCTCGGGCTTAGCCGAGGTGAGGGCGATTCCGGCGAGGGCGGCGAACATGTCGGCCGGACGGATGTCGGAGCGGATCGTTCCGGCAGCGGCACCGGCCTCCATCAGGGAGTTGAGGGCGCCCTGAATCATCTCGTGACTGTCGGCGTAGGGGTTGCTGCCCGAGGCGACGACGGCGCGCAGGGCGTCGGCCATGCCGAATTTGGCGGTGGCGTAGTCGATGAAGCGGCGGGTCCACACCCGCAGGGCCTCGGCAGGCGGCATCGTCGCCAGGAGGCCGGAGGCGGCCTCGCACAGCCGGGCCACTTCGTTGCGGTACGCCGCCTCGATCAGAGCCTCTCGGGTCGGGAAGTTGCGGTAGAGCGTGCCCGTTCCCACGCCCGCTTCCCTGGCGATGCGCTCGAAGTGTGCGTCGAGCCCCTCCTCGCTGAACACGCGCACCGCGGCGGCCAGGATCTTGTCCCGGTTTCGCTGTGCGTCGGCCCTCAGCGGGCGTCCTGCCTCTCGGGTCATCGGCGGCTCGTTCCCTTCTCCGTTGCTAAGTGGAGGCTCCGCCATTTAGTCTGGGCGAAGTGGCGGAGCCTCCGCTTTCACTCTAGGGCATGGTCCGGCCTGCCCGGACCCTCTCTGCTCCGCACTCCGCACTCTGGAAGGACAGTTGAATATGCCGGGAATCGAAGGCAAGGTCGTGGCAATCACCGGCGCCAGCAGCGGCATCGGGGAGGCGACCGCGCTTCTGCTGGCCGAGCGCGGCGCGAAGGTCGTCCTCGGGGCACGCCGTCCGAAGCGTCTTGCGGCCTTGGCCGCCCGCATAGAACGAGCCGGTGGCGAGGCCGCCTGGATCCGCACGGACGTGACGCGGCGCGAGGACCTCTCCGGCCTCGTGCAGCTGGCATGCGACCGGTACGGCAAACTCGACGTCCTCGTCAGCAACGCCGGGATCGGTCTGATCTCCCCCCTCGACGACCTGCGCGTCGAGGACTGGGAGAAGATGATCGACGTCAACCTCAAGGGGGTCCTGTACGGGATCGCCGCAGCCCTTCCCCTCTTCCGGGAGCAGGGACTCGGACACTTCGTCAACACCGTGTCCACCGCCGGACTGCGCATCGTGCCACTCCAGTCGGTGTACGCCGCCACCAAGAACGCCGTGCGCACCGTCTCCGAAGGCCTGCGCCAAGAGGCCGGCGACAGCCTGCGCGTGACCGTCGTCTCGCCCGGCGCCGTCCGTACGGACTTCGCGGAGCACATGGATCCGGCTGCGAAGGCCCAGATCGACAAGCTGATGGAGATCGCCCTCCCGCCGGCCGCGGTGGCCCGCGCCATCGCCTTCGCCATCGAGCAGCCGGACGGTGTCGACGTCGGCGACATCGTCGTTCGCCCCACTGCCCAGGGATAGGTCCGCCCAGCCCACCCCCGCGCGCCTGCCAAACCCACGGATATCCCCAGCCGATGCACACGGACCGACCCGCGAGTTCCGGCCGCACAAGGCTCAGTTCCGTTGAACCCACGGGCATCCCCGGGCTTGGTACTGGTGGGCTCTCGTATTCAACTGTCGCCAGTTCTCCGTGGAACCCAGCCTGCCGGTGACCGTGTGTGATCTCCAGGGGCGTATCGGCTCCAGGTTCCGCCGGTCTCGTTGAGCAGGCGGGTGGTGGTCTTGTTGTGGTAGCCGAGAGCGTCCGCGACGACGGGAGCGGGCATCTCAAGGAGTTGTTGTCGGATGGCGGCGCCGCGGGCGGCGGCCACAGGGACGCCGATCTCGTTGAGGAGTGCGGACAGGTGGTCGGGACGGAAGGGCTGCCCCGCCCGGCGTCCGGGGAACAGCCGGCCGACCGCCTGCTCCGCGAACTCCACGACCGCGGCGTCGGGGCGGACGGGTCAGGAGACGCGCTTGAGCGTCCAGGCGTTGTTGTTGAAGCTGGGGACCGAGGAGGAGACACAGCTGCCGCTGTAGTACGAGGCGGTCTGAACCCAGCCGAAGGGCTGGTAGGTGGAATTGCAGGCCTGGACCACGGTGCCGACGGGCAGCCCGGTGAGCTGCTTTATCTGCTTGATGTTCGGGCTGAAGCTCTGCGTGCCGCAGCTGCTGCTGTACCCCCAGCTGACGTCGACGAAGCCGCTCGGGGTGAGGACGCTCGAACAGGAGGTGGTCACGTCGCCGGGGGCGGCGTGCGCGGGCGCGGCGGTCAGGGCGAACAGCGCCGCGGTGCCGGTGAGGGCCATGCACAGGGTGCGAAAGCGAGTCATGGGTGATGGCTCCTTGAGATCGTGGACGGCCGGTGGGCCGCGAAGCCAGTACTACGGGTCGCCGACCGGTTTCAGATAGACGTTTTCAGGCCCAATGATCAACATGTAATCCGCCGGGGACGGGTGGCGGCGGATCACCCGTGTGCCCGGCATGGGTTGTGGGCGTTCGGCCCGGTTCGTGATCTCCTGGTGCGTATCGGCTCCATGTCCCGCCGGTCTCGTTGCGGAGCCGGCTGGTGGTCTTGTCGTGGTAGCCGAGAGCGTCCGCGACGACGGGTGCAGGAAGTTCGAGGAGTTGCTGCCGGATCGCGGCGCCGCGGGCTGCCGCGGTCGGGACCCCGACTTCGTTCAAGAGCGCGGACAGGTGGTCGGGGCGGGTCGGCTGCCCCGCCCGGCGGCCCGGGAAAAGCCAGCGGGACGCGGGGTTGGTAGCGGTGTTCATGTTGTCGCGGTTCGCGATGTGCTCCAGCAGCAGGGCGGCGACCGGATCAGGGACGGGCGAGGCCGGCTCACCGAGCCGCAGCAGCACGGTGTCGCCGTCGCGGATGACGTCGTCAACGCCGAGCCGGACGATGCGGCTCGCGGGCTGCGCGTAGAGGAGCACGATGACTCCGGCGACACGGAGTCGCATCGGTATCTCGGTATCGGTCAGCAGCCGGCCAAGGGTATCGAGGCGCTCGTCTTCGCTCAGTGCGGCCCGGCGGGAGACCTTCATCTTGGGGATGGACAGGGAGCGTCGGCAGCGTCGGCTCTGCATGGCCCAGTTGAGGAAGGCTCTCAGGCAGGTGCGGGCGTGTTCGGTGTTCTCGGCGAACCAGGCGTCGACGTCGATCTGGCCGCATGACGCGAGGGTGCTGTTTCGCTCGCCGAGCCATTGCAGGAACGCGGTCGCGTGCTTGACCTGTTCGGCGGCGAACCGGCGGATGCTGGGTGTGATGTGGCTCCTCTCGGCGCGGGTCCGCAGCCGGGGAAGGATGTGCCAGGTCGCGAAGAGCCGGATCGTCTTGGCGTGCTCGGGGTCGGCGATGCCGGTCAGGTGGCCGGGAAGCCAGCGCTGGAAGGAGCAGAGGTACTTGTCGACCGAGGGCAGGGCTCCGCACGTCATCAGGAGTTCTTCCAGGTGAGCGGCGGCCCGCCAGGGCTGGAGCTCGTGGAAGGCGTCGTGGGTCAGTGGGATCTCGCCGAGGCCGAGCCGCCGCAGTAGCTGCGAGGCGCTGCCCGGCTGGTCGCGGCGCATCTCCAGCCAGGCCAGGCCGCTTCTGGGCTTGTCCATTGCCACCAGCAGGTCGAACAGCGGGACCAGTGTGGGTCGGATGCGGCTGTCTCCGTCGTCCAGGAGTGCGGTGAGGCGGTCGGTGAGGGTGCAGCGTTCACACAGCCGTCCGCCCAGGAGCTTGCCCTCGAAGCCGCAGCGTGAGCAGTCGAAGGTCTGCGAGAAGCCGGCGCAGGTGGTGCAGATCGCGGCCCCGTCACCGGGGCGGAGTCCGGGGAGGGCACGGTCCTGGCCGCATCCCGGGCAGGTGCCCCGTGTCCGGACGGCGCGGTCGGAACAGGTCCGGCAGACGTATCCGTCCGGCCACGTGCCAGCCTTGTGTCTGCGGCGGCCGCAGCGGCAGCACTCGGCCATGTACCAGCGTTCGTACTGTTCGTCGGTGGCGTAGGGGCGGGTCATGCTTCGGGCAGGATCCGGGCGGCGCGGGGCCGCAGCTTCGCCACGTTCGCGAGCGGGGTGGGCAGGTCGCCGGTGGCGGTCTTGCGGACGCCGGCGTTCTCTGCGGTGGTGGCCACCAGGTCGGCCGGGGTACAGGACAGGATGTCGCAAAGCGCGGCCATGACCTGCAACGACAGGCGTTCCGGAGTGCCGGAGACCAAGCGGTGGACCTGGGAGGCGGACAGGTCGATGCCGCGTTCGTGCAGCAGCGGCACCAGTTCGGTGGCTGTGAAGATCCGGTGCTGGGCCATGACCTCGCGCAGCCGCCAGGTGTAGCCGACCTTGCGTTTCATGCCTGCCTCCCGGGCTGGGTCTGGAGGGCGGCAGCGATGGTGGAGTCCAGATGCCGCCGCAGGGTGCGGGTGCGGAAGTCCGAGGACACGCAGGTGTAGAGCGAGGTGGTGCTGGCGTGCTCGTGGCCGACCTGCTCCTGGACGAAGCGCGGGTCCCAGCCGTCCTCGATCAAGTGGGTGACGTAGGACCTGCGGAAGGAGTGGAAGTCGAGTCCGTCGTCCAGGCCGAGGGCCTTGCGGTAGGCGATGAAGCGGGAGTTGAGCCGCTGGCAGCCGATCCGCAGGCCCCGTTCGGAGGGCCAGGCCGCCGGGTTGTTGTCGGTGCCGAACAGCGGGCGGACCTCGGTGAACCACTCGTCCAGGATGTCCGGGGTCCAGTCGAAGACGGTCAGCACGCCGCGGCGCTTGGGCGGGGAGCCCTTCTTGGCCTTGCCGAACCGGACCTGGCAGCGACCGTACTGGCCGAACTCGCCGCCGTGCGGGTTGCGACCGAAGTCGGCGGCGTCGAGCATCCGCGTCTCGTTGCGCCGTGTCCCGTAGGCGTAGGCGGTCTTGAACAGCGTGGCGTCGCGGAAGGCGGGCAGCCAGCCCTTGCGGCCGAAGGCCCGGATACGGGCGACCTCGTCGTCGCAGTGCGCGAAGAAGGCGTGCAGCTCGGCCTTGGTGAACGCGCGCTTCTTCGCGTCTGCCTCGTTGTCCTGGACGTGCACCGCGGTGTTCCACTCGTGCACCACCTGGACCGGGTGCGTGCCGAACCGTTCCTCGCAGGTCGCTGTCCACTCGTAGAGCGGATCGGTGATGAAGTGGCAGAAGGCCCGCACGGCCTCGGAGTACGAGCGGATCGTGGAGCGCTTCAGGTCCCGCAGTGAGCGCAGGTCGCCGAGCCATTCATCGATCATCGCCGGCGTCCAGAGCCAGGGGTAGGCGATCACGTAGGCCGCGAACGCCTTGACCGTGTTCTCCCGGCCCTCGACGGTCGTCCGGGCCAGATTCCGTGCGAGCTGTTGGTTGGCGAAGCCGGTCAGCATCGCCGCGAAGACCTGTTCGCGAAGTCCTCGCGCGGCAGTTCCACGGTGGCCCGGAACGCAGCCGCCTGCGGGCCACCCCACGGGCCGGGACCGGTGCCGAGGTAGGCCAGGTCCAGGTCAACGACCCGGGCCTTGTTTGTTTCCTGACCGCCGACGCCGGCGCGGAGGCCGACGGCCCGGCGCGCACGCCACGGGTGGGTGGCGTGGCTGCCGGGCCGTCGGTCACTCACGCGGTCTCACTTCCCGTGCAAAGCCTTGCGGCGACGTCCGCGAAGCACCAGGACGCTGCCGGCAGCGATGACCAGCAGGCCACCGATGGCGCTGTACGTGACAGCGTTGCCCGCCCCGGTGGAAGCCAGGCCGCCGGACGTGCTGCTCGGGGTCGGCTGGCCCACGGGTGCGCCGATCCCCGCCTGCGCACGGGTGCCGGTCGTGCCGGAGACAACCGGCGTGGGGACGGTCGGCGTCGGGACGGGCGTCGGCTTGTCAGCGCTAGCAGTCCCCGCCGCGGGCTTCAGCTGAAGAGTCGTGATCGAGTACGGCGGCAGCGTCTGTGCGACCGCCGTGCCCCGCTCCGCCGTCGTCAGGGCGGTGCCTTCCTTGGCATACGAAACGGTCGTGACCGCCCCGGCGGCCGGGGTGAATCCGGCGTACGAGAGCGACACCTCCGCCGCGTTCTCCGGGCTCTTGTTGGTCAGCATGACGTTCAGACCGCCGTTGCTGCTCCGCACCGCGTGCACAGTGACCGACGAGTTGCCCGAGGATGACTTGACTATGGTGTCACCAGGCTGCGCCAGTGCGGTCAGGGAGCGGATGCCCCAGTAGGTGGGGAAGGTTGTGTCGCGCGGCGGTTGGCACTTCCCCCCGGCGCAGGTTCCAGCGGAGAGAATGCCCCCGTCCTGGTAGTCGGTCTGGCCGTGGACGGTGGTGGGCGCTTGGTCCGTGCCGTTGTGCAGGTTCCACCAGTCCACGTGGGTGGCGCCCTGCTCGAACCAGGTCATGTAGGTGTCCGGCGCGAACAGGGCTGCGGCCTGGCTGGTCAAGGCGGGCGAGCCGACGGCGTCGGTCTCGGTGACCGCGATCTCCACCGAAGCGGCGCGCGAGCCCGTGTACTTGGCGATCAGCGAGCGCAGCTCGGACGTGGTAGCGGCGATCCGGGAGGGGGTGTTCAGCAGGTCGGCCGTGGTGGTGCCGCCCGGATACCAGTGGACGATGACGAAGTCGATCGAGCTTCCCGCGATGGAGAGCACCGTGTTGTTCCAGTCGGCGGTGTCACCGGGAGCCTTCTCCTTGTCCGGCCAGCCGCCGGGGGTGGTGAGCACCGCTCCGATCTTCACCGTCGGGTCCACGGCCTTCATCGCCTTCGAGTAGGCGACCAGGTTCTTCCCGTACTCCCTCGGGCTCTTGTCGGCGTGATCGTCCCTTTCCCAGCCCTTGCCGTTGCCGTAGTGCCCGTTGCCGTAGACCTCGTTGCCGATCTCCCAGTACTTAACGCCGTAACCCTTGTCGACGTTGGAGTACTTGACCCAGTCGGCGGCCTCCTGGGCGGTGCCGGAACCGTAGTTCGCGGTCAGGATCGGCTGGGCGCCGACCTTCTTCGCGATGTCCATGAAGCGGTCGAAGTTGGTGTTGGAGGGGATCCAGCCCTTGCCGTCGCCGGAGGTGTGGGTCTTCCAGTGGTATTCGTCCGCGCCGGAACCGCCGGGATAGCGCAGCTGCCGAACTCCCGCGGCCTTCATCAGCGAGGTCACATTGGCGTCCCCCATGTGCTCGTCGCCGAAGCCCAGATTGAGGCCGACACCACTGCTGGGCACCGTGCCCAAGGAGGTACCGGCATTCACACTGATGTCGACGGTCGGCGCGGCGCCCGCGCTGGGCGCCAGGGCGCCGACACCGGCCGAGGCGGCGAGCACCGCCACCGCCCCCACGACAGAATGCCGGAGCATCCGGCTACGGCGGGGCGTGCGACCCCAAGGCATCGGCTGCTCGGCGGATCTCGGGTCGTCTGGTGACACGTGGGGCTCCGATCGGGTGTTGACACAGAGGGCGTAGCGCCGCTGACCACGGCTCGCCCTCGTCGGTACACCCCTAAGTGGCCACTCAGAGCGGAAAGGTTGCCGTCTCAATCGTTTTTTTGCCCCGAGACGCGGTCGCACCGTCTCACCGGACCCGGTGAGACGGTGACCCCGTGACCCGGTGACACGCCCAGGCTCCCTTTCGACCTCGACGGCGCGAACCATCACAGGCTTCCGGCCGCACACCGCCCCGCGGTGGCCGAGCGGCTGAAGCCGCACAGGAAGCACAGGAAGAGACAGACGGCGGCCGCCGCCACCGCGACGGCCCTGTTCTCGTATATGGCTTTGTTCACGAGAACGGGTTCTGGCTCAACTTCTGTGGAGCTGCGCCGTGCGCGCTCGTGCCCGCGTCGGGCCAATACACCGACCTGCTGGTTCTCGTCGTTCCGCGTCCCGACGTACTGAGGGTCGAGCCGTCACCACAGAAGTCGAGCCAGACCCCGTTCTCCAGACGCGTCAGACTCCCCCGGTGATGGCGCTGAGAACGTCGATTGTGCGCCTTACGTTTCGTCCGAATGCGATGAGGAAGGCAGCGGCCAGTACGAGGGTGTAGACGTACGGTTCGGCACTTTCTGGGAGAACACCTGTGAGTGCCAGCGCGGTCACGCCACCAGCGCCAACGACGTAGGCGGTGAGAAGCCGCAGCACGTCCCAGTTGCGCTGGGGCTCGATGTCGTTGAGTTGATCCTCGTCCAGGAGCTCGCCGATACGGGTCTGGCAGTATCGGTCAGAGATGGTGAGAAGAGCTTCAGCGATGTCGCGCAGTGCTTCGTTCGGGGCATGGTCAAGTTTGGATTCCAGCACGCGTAACGCCCCGGCTACATGACGTTCGTGGCGCTTCAGGGTCTTTGTGCGGTGGGACCAGCGGGCCACGGTCCCGCGGCTGTGGTGCGCGTCCAGCACACCGCGCTGTACGATCTTCAGCTCCTTGGCGAGCTTTCTGAGTCGGGCCGGCCTCTGCTCCCCGCTGCGCCGGGCCTGCGCGCAGGCGTGAATCGCCGCAGCGCACTGCGTGACGAGGGCGTATCGGCGCGCTACCAAGAGCCTTGCGGCCCGGGAAGTGGCGCGCCTGGGCAAGAGCCGCGGGTTGACGTACATCTCCAGCGCTCCGAGAAGCAGGAGACCGATCGCCACTGCCAGACTCAGAATCGACACAGTCTGCTGCCAAGGATTTGATGCTGTGAGGTCAAAAGACCACGCAGATTCCCCCTGCCGCGGGATCCAGCCGAGTCTCCACTGCAGCAGGGCCATGCCTACCGACAAGCTGCACAGAAGAGGCAAAAGAAACAGCAGTATGAGGGCGTTCCGCTTCCAGCGCTGGAGGTGGAGGCGCCGTCTAAGCGCGACCCTGACCCGGAGGGGTACCTGGCGTTCCATGCCAAGCGCGGCGCAGTCCCGTATGAGCTGACCCACCGTCTCCTCGAAAGGGCGGTCAGTATCCGACGAGGCGTCAAAGTTGGCAAGCCTTGCATGTAACGACGTGGTCTCCAGCTGTTCCGATCGGGTAGTCATGGCGAAGCATCCTGCCAGACATGCGGTGGGTGATGTATGTGGCTGCCGCTGCCGACGCGACCACACCGATACGTGGTGGAAGGACCAGATGATGGCCTGGACTTGGCGTTCCGCTGGACACACTCGGCGAGGCGCACGCACGCGCGGCGAAGCACGGGTTGTCGCTGTCTCTGGAGACCGGGTGGGGCGTGCACGACTACGGGAACACTCAGGCCTGATCCTTCCGGATGCGTGCCCCGGGCGTCCAGCCGTGAAGAGGGTCAGCCGCCGTCGACGTAGGAGCGTGCCGCGACCATCACGTCTTTGTAGCGTCCTTCTGCGATGACGGTGAGGGGTGCTTCGTCCTCGAGCTGCGGGTTCATGCCGATCATCCAGGCGCGGGCGGTGTAGAGGCTTTCGGCGTCCTGGATGAGTTGGAACACTTGCAGTGCAGCCCTCAGCCTGTCTTCGGCGTCCTGGCGTGGTGCGGAGTTGCCCAAGGCCCACTTTCCGACCTGCCGGGGATCGCTGATGTTGGTGATCCGGGCGGTCAGGCGCTGGCCGAGGTTGTCCTGCAGGAAGCGGGCGATGTCCGCGATGGACATGCGCACAGTGACGGCGTGGGCTCGCTCGGCACTGGCGGTGCTCTTGGGGTCTGCAGAGGCGTTGGCGGCTGTGGTGGGCATGGGTGTCTCCCTCGTGTTCCGGCTACGCGCTGGCATTTGGGCCTTTGGTCGCGTGTCGGGCTACGGGTGCAGGATTCGTGCGCGGTCCGTTCCAGCTGCGGCACAGGTGAGGTGCGGAGTGGACGGTCGCGGGGCGTGGTGACGCTTCGAAGTGATGGTCCGGCGGGAAGCGTGACCGCTGCGGACTTTGGGGCGCGGAGCGCCTCGGTTCAGTGTCGCTGCGTACCGGTCGCGGAGGATCCGGTGCAGGGAGGACTGAGGGGGTGCAGGCGATGCAGGAGGACGGTGTCGTGCCTGCTGCTCGGCCGGCTGTTCACGGGCAGGTTCTGCTGGGGCATGAGGAGCTGCGGGGGCGGGGCGATGCTCCTGGGCCGTAAGAGGCAACCAGTTGCCATCATGAATCCTCCTCAGTAGTCGATGAGTTAAGACTACCCAGAATCCACCTCTAACTCCACCACTTTTACTCATACTTGCAGTATGTGATGCGCCGTCAAGACAGGGGAGCCGAGGGCGGTCTTGGGGTTTTGACCTGCGGCTTTCAGATCAACGAACGCAGTGGCCTGTCAGAAGGCAGGCCGGATTTTCCTTCGTTCGGGCTATGGCCTTCAGTGGCGTTTAGAGGGGGATCCGGGGAGGGCAGGAGCAGGACTGGCTCGGGCTTCGCGTCAGCGGATGGTGAGTCCGTACTCGTCCGCGACGGTGCGCAGACCTTCGGTTTCAGGCCAGATGGGCTGCTGTTCGATTTCTTCCAGGTCGACGTCGCTGAAGATGGCCCAGCACTGGCGCATCCCGAAGCGGGATCGGTAGGCGATCCCGTGGATGAGGCGTCCCTGTTCGGGGGTGCGCTGGGTGATCGCCCAGGCTGCGATCTGCCGCGTGACCCTGCGGTTCGAACCGCGGATATGTTCTCGTGTCAGCGTGGGGACTCCCAGTACTGCCAGCTCGTCCTTGAGTTCTCGGGACAGGAGGCGCAGGGCTTCTTCGTCGTCGATGTTGAGGAACCGTGCTTCCTTCGTCGGCTGCAGGCGCACCAGGGTGTGGCGGGTGCGCCAGTCCCGGGGAAGGGTGCCGGGGGGCATGAAGTCGGGCGTCCGCCAGTCGTCGGCGATCAAGGCCTGCAATTCCGGGTCAACGCGGAAGGGCTCCAGCGCCTCGGCGAAGCATCCGTCGAGTTCAGAGGAGCAGTACAGGGTGCCATAGCCCACCAGGCTCCACAGGTTGCCGCCGGTGCGATTGTTGTCTGCCTTGCTGATCTTGTTGTACTTCAGGGGGTCTTTCGCTTTTCCTAAGTGCCACACACCGTGCTCGGGTGCCGCGATCAGCTGTAACCGGGTTGCCTCGTTCACGCGCCACTCCTCACGCCGGCGGGTTTGGGCGGATGGGCCCACCGGATCTCGCTCGACATCTTTCGCGTCCGCCGGCGGCGGGGGCTTCGCGGCGGATGTCCCTTGCCGTGGGCGGGATGGATTCCGCCCTGGGGGATCTTGCCTCGTGCAGCGTGTTGCTGGGATCGGCTTGAGGTTCTGGAACGCCAGGCCGACCGGCACGGGTGCTGCCGAACGATCATTTTCTGCTGCCTGACAGGCGGGAACAGTCCACTTAATGATCCATCAGGGGGCGCACGAAGGACTTCGGGGGGCGCACACCGTGTCACAGGTTCTCCAGATCCAGACTGAAGACCGCGACTCCCGCGTCTCCGGCCATGGTCAGGACGATGCCGCCGGACTGGTCACAGTGCTGCGCGGACAGGGTGTACACGGGGCTGCACGTGGCCAGTTGCAGGACGCAGCGTGATGTCTGAGCGTCCCAGAACCTGATCGTGCCGTCCCGGGAGGCGCTGGCGACCCAGTTCCGCGGCTCATCTGCCACGGTCGTCCAGGTGGCAAGGGCTTCGACAGCGTCTGCGTGTTCCTGCAGGGGCTCACCGAGCGGTTCGTAGGTGGTCAGGTCCCACAGTCGCACGCTGCCGTCATTTCCTCCGCTGGCGAGGAACGCGGGCAGCCGGCTGGGCCGGGCATTGACGGCTATGGCCTTGATGGGGCCCTGACGGCAGGACAGGACATGCTCGGGCGCGCCGTTCTGGCCGTCCCACACTTTCACCGTCCCGTCGAAACTGCTGGAGGCGAACCAGGTGCTGCTGCCACCGGATGCTGCGGCCACGCTGGTGATTCGGAACTGGTGGCGCCAATGGTGCACCCTCAGCCCGTCGTTCAGGTCCCAGAGGCACACCCTGGAATCGTCGCCGCCGCTGATGACGATGCGATTCCCGGTATGGGTCATGGCAGCGGCGAGGGAGCGGACGGGTCGGGAGTGCCCCGCAAGGGGGACCGCTGTGCGGGCGTGGCCGGTACTCAGCGGGTCCCAGGTGAGGATGCTGTGGTCGGATGCCGCCCACAGCAGCAGGGGCTGGCCGCCTGCGCCGGATGACGTCCAGACCAGGGCGGGTACCGCGGGTTCCTGGGCAGCGGACAGAGTGCTGAGGGTCGTTCCACTGCCTGTGTCCCACAGCTGTACCTTCGCGTTCGTGCGGCTGACGGCGACAGCAGGAAAGGCGTGCGAACGCGCGGTGAGTGCTGCGGATACCACGGCAGGGGCGGTCTCGGCGGCGGAGAGGGCGCGCCGGAAGGCCTCGGTGTCCCACACGCGTACGGTGTTGTCCCGTGCCGTGGAGGCGAGGATGCCTGCCCCTGGGGCGGGCGGCAGGGTACACAGAGCGGTCACGGCATCGGTGTGGCCGGTGAGCCGGCCCCTCCACTGCTGGGCGTCGATGTCCCAGATGTCGATCGTGGACCCGGTGCCTGCTGCTGCCAGCAGGTTCGCGCCGTCGACGTGCACAGCCGCAAGAGCGATGACAGGTTCACCTGTTCCGGCCAGAGCGGCCTTCGGCCCTGCGCTCACGTCCACCAGCATGATGGAGCCGTCGCTGTGCCCGCAGGCGATCAGACCGGGCACCGTCGTGTTCGTCAGCGACCTGACCGGGGATCCGATGGGGTATTCGTGCAGTAACTCATGGCTGGCGATGTCCCATACATGAAGCGTTCCGCCTGCCCCGACCAGCAACCTCCTACCGTCGGGATGGTCAGTGAGGGTGAGAGCGAACGCGGCGGGCTCAAGGGAGTGAGCGCTCATTTCGGCGAACTGCTGGGCCCCCGCCTGGTCCCGCCACAGCGTGACAGCCCCCTCGCCATTGACGGCGATGGACGTCAGTACGTGTGCCTCGTCGCGAAAGCCTGCGATGTCGGACGTCCAGACGTGCCCTTGCCCTTTCCTGTGATTGACCAGAACCCCCCGGTTCGTGTCCCACATCCGCACTGTGCCGTCTGTGCTGCCCGAGAGCAGTGCGCCGCCGCCCGCAGGGTGCGGCACGAAGCGGAGGCTGCGCACGGCTCCCTCATGGGCGGGAATCCGGTCTCCGACAGCGGTGCCGCTGCCCGCGTCGACGAGCTCGATGCTGCCTGACTCGTTGCCCAAAGCCAGCAGCACACCGCCGCCGGGCCCATCGAGCGCGGTCAGGGACAGGCAGGTACGGCTCAGGGTGGCGAGCACGTTGGACGGGGGAGACCACTGCGACCAAAGGACCCTCAGCGGAGAGCCGGCGAAGGACCGGGCCTCAGGCGGCAGCTGCGCGTGCGGGGTGCCGGGATGACGTTGAGCGGTGTAGGCGAGGTGGAGGCTGGCACAGCGGGAGGCAGCATCGGCGGTCTTCACATAGGGCTCGACCGATGCCCAGGCGGTCAGCCACGGCCGCTCGTCATCGCCGGCGTGGGGGAGGGTGAGAAGGCCGCGGATTCCGTCTCCAGCGAGCCAGGGCAGCACAGCAGGCGGCACATGCCCGTCATCCAAGGTGCGGCCCAGTGCGGCATGATGCGCCAGATACCGACTCAGATAAGGGTGCGGCACACGCGCGGAGTGCGCCGCGACCAAGCGGGCCAGCTCCGCCGCGATCCGCGCATGAGCCTCCTGCTCGTCGGCGCCTGGATCTCTCGCCTGGTCGTCCGCTGCCATCCCTGAGCCCCCCGGCGTCCCCTGCGGCGACCGCGGATGCGGCCACTGGCGAAGAATGGCGGCCAGCTGCTCATGCGCTGGCCGATACACCACACGATCGTCCTCGGTGTCATGGGTGAGATACCCCGCCAGCCGGCTTTCCAGCAGCCGGCGAATCTTCTCGTCCGCGTGATCGATACGCGCCTGCAACAGGCCCTCGGCCGCCGCCGGCCAGACCTGCGCCCAAGGGATCCCCCGCCCCAGCCCGAACGCGGTGACACGCAACAGCGCCACCGCCTCCTGAACGCTCACGCCGCTGTCGGCGACGTGCTCGAGATCCTCAGCGAACAAACCCACCGTGCCGCGGTCAAGCTGTGCAAACCACTGCGGGTCACGCAACAGGGCAAGCCCGTCACTGCGCCGCAACTGCTCTGCCGCCAGGCGTGCATCGAGGAACGAACGCCTGACATGAGGTGCCACAGCCTGGGCCGCCCGGGCGACCTCCGCCGCATCCCTGGCCCAGGGCGCCGCCGCCAGCAGAGCCGCGATGTATGCGGAGATATCCGCCTCCACCCCGTCCGCGTCAGTCCGCGCTTCCCGCGCACCGGGAAACGCGGTACGCAAGTCCTCCAGCAGCCCTGGCACGCTGGGGGCCGCCGACGCCAGCTGTGTGCCGGGCCTGCTGCTGCGCACAGCGAGCAGCAGCCGAAGCCCCCGCTGTCCCGCCCGCCGTCCAGGCGGCGGCGGGCCGGCTGCCTGCTGGGCGGGTACGGATGCTCTGACGGAATCCTGCGTCCCGCGGGTGTAGGGGGCCAAGGGCTCGAGGACGTCGCGGATGCAGGCCGCCGGATCCAGGGATTCGTCGACACCGTCGATGACCACCGTGACCGTCTTCCCCCACCCGGCGGTGAAGAAATTACGCAGCCCTTCTTGCCACTGCCGCAGCGGATCGGCAGCCGGCCGTGAACGGTCCGGGGCACAGCCCAGGCGGCTGCCGATCGCCTCGATGAGACTCACCGGCCCACGATTGCGGGCGGACACCGCGACATGCACCGACCCCTCGGCGGGCACGCTGTCTGCGGGAGCCATGCGCACCGCCTGGGCATAGCGCGGGGACGCGCGGAAATCAGGATCGCTGAGTGTGACGGTGCGCGCCAGCAGGGCGGACTTTCCGCTCGCAGCGCTCCCGGTGACGATGAGTACTCCGGGGTCGTGGGAAGCGAAGCGGGCCAGCTGCCGGTTGAGGTCTTGGCGGCCGGAGAAGTACCAACCCGGGTCATCGCTGCTGGCGCGGCCGCTGGCGCGGTCAAGCCAGTACTCCAGTTCGTCGTGTGTGGCCGCGACCTCCGCCCGGGCGGGAGCGACCACCTGCGGCTTGGGCCGGTACCCGGGGTTGGGCAGAGTGAGCGCCACCGCCCCCAGCTTGGAGTGGTAGACCAGGCGCGGGCCTGGCAGCTGGAGATCGCGCTCTGCGTTGAGCCGGCCGGTGGCCTCCTCCAGGGCGCTCATGAACTCGCCGGCCGACAGATGGGAGCGCGTGATGCCTGCCGCATCCCGAAGCCAGCCGAACGCCATCTGCAAGATCGTGGCGAACTCGCGCCCCAGGACAGGCGAACGAGTTGCCGTCGTGGCCACGACGGTCATCGTGCCACTCGAGGTACGGGTCCGCGAAAGATCGCGGATGAAGGCCGTCAGCTCCACGTCGATGCCCCCGGACTCACAGGCATTGACGATGACCAGCACATGCCTGGCCTGTGAGTCGAGCGCTGCAATAACAAGTTCGTTCGTGGGCATGCCGGTTGCCTGCAGCCGGCTGTCGTCGGTGTCGGGCAGACGCAGGAAGTGCCTGCCCGAGGGGCTGACCGCGCCGTGCGAGGTGATGTACACGACCAAAGGTTCGTCTTCGGCGGCGTCCCGGATGCCGGACGTGTAGAGGAAGCGCTCAACGTCATGGCGCTCCGTAGGCGAACGCAAGACGGTCTGCACGAAACCCGCCTCAGCCTGCCACCACCCGGTCACCACCAGCAGCTGCTCCTCGATGGCCTTGGCGAACTCGGGATCTCCGTCCTCGACCGTCACCATGACCAGCGAGCCCGGCCTGACGGCCTCCGCGTCAGCCTTGGCCGCCTGCGGGCTGCCCCCGACCAGGCCGATGTGCCCGCGCTCCCCCTGCATTTTCCCTATTGTTCACAGCCATGAATCACCGCACGCCGGAACCCGAGAAAAACGCCGCGTCACTCCTCACCGCGGACATCACCCAGGACGCCGTCGTCATCGTTCCCGGCATCATGGGCAGCGAGCTCTATGACACCACCAGGCAAAAAACCATCTGGGGATTATCCGGTGTTGCCTGGCTCCTCAAGGCGTGGACACAGCCCAAAGGCCTGGAGCCCCTGCGACTGACCGAGGACGAGCTGGAAGGCAAGACCGGCCGCATCACAGCCACCCAGCTCATGCGCCACTCTTCATGGACGCCTTACCTCCAGGGTCTGGAGCCCTACACCAGCCTCATCAACACCGTCCGCGACTGCGTCGCCCACCCCGCGGCAATCATGCAATTCCCCTACGACTGGCGCCTGCCCGTCGCCACCAACGGCCGGCTCCTGGCCGATGCCGCCCGCCGACACCTGACCACCTGGCGCCAGCACGACGCCCACGATGCCGCCCGCCGCCACCGTGTCGACGAGCGGCCCGCACGCCTCGTCTTCGTCGCCCACTCCATGGGCGGCCTCGTCACCCGAGCCGCCCTCGACCCCGCTCACGACAGAGACCTCGCCCAGGACACCCGAGCCGTCCTCACCCTCGGCACTCCGTTCTACGGCGCCGTGAAGGCCACCGCCATCCTCAACACCGGGCGCGGCACCCCCGTCCCCCTCCCTCACCGGCAGCTGCAGTCCATCTCCGCCACCATGCCGGGCCTGCACGACCTCCTGCCCCAGTACACCTGCCTCATTGACGGCGACCACATCCGCCACCTCACTCCCCAAGACGTGGCCGCCATCGGCGGAAACGCCGACCTCGCCCGCGACGCAGCAGACTCCCACCGCCGACAAGCCCACCTGGCCCTGCCCGCCCACCGAGCCGTCGTGGGCACCCAGCAGAGCACCCTGCAGAGCCTGACGATCCACGCCGGGGTCGTCGAAGCCCATCACCACGGAGCTCGCCAGCACACCAACGGCGACTTCATCCGTGACCCGCGCGGGCGCCTGAAGTTCTACGACGTCAAGGGCGACGGAACCGTCTACAAGGAGTCAGCGGCCGTCGGCCCGGCCATCACGCCCCTGCCCCTCCAGCACGGAGCCGTCGCCTCCGACCACATCGCGCTGAAAGCCGTCGCGGAAATCCTGCGCGATGACGAGCACCTCGGCCCGCCCCAGGGGACCCCTGGATGCGGCCTGGACGTCCCCGACCTCGTTGAGGTCGGCAACCCCTGGACCCTCACGCTCAGCGGCGTGGACTCCCTGGGCGGCGTCCGGTGCGAAGTCACCGACCTGAGCACGGGATCCACCCAAAGGCTCCGCCTGGGTTGGGGCGACGGCGACATCGTGGCTCGAGCCACGGCCTACACACCGGGCCTGTACCGCGTGACCGTGCGCACCCTAGACGACCTCACCGTCACCCAGCTCGTCCTGGCCGCAGAAGCGGAGCCGAAACGAGAGACGGCCTGACGCTGCGGCACGGCCTTTCGCAGCCATCAAGCCCCGTGAGGCACGTCCGCAATGGGTCGGTGCACTCTCACGTGCAGCGCCCGGAAGGGCGGCCCCGGCGTGTGAATGTGCTGGGGCCGTTGTGTCAGCCTCGTCGTGCTGCAGGGAGCGGGGCATGATCCATTCAGCCGATATCCGCGAGCGGCGCGACTGCGACGTCGTCGACCCGAAAGGAGACAGGATCGGCTCACTGGAAGCGATCTACGTGCACACCGCTACCGACGAACCGGCCATGGCCACCGTCCTCACCGGCTTGCCCACCCGCCGGCGCCTGGTCTTCGTTCCTTTCGACGAGGCGATCCTGGGACCGGGCTACGTCAAGGTCGCGCACGCCAAGGCAGTCGTGAAGAAGGCCCCGGCCATCGGCACTGATGACATCGTGCCCGCCGAGCAGGAAGAGGCGATCTTCAAGCACTACGAGATGGCCTACCAGCCGGGTGCCAGCGGCGAACGGCAACTCGCTCGCCGCTGACCGCTCCGAGCCCCGTGCCGGAGGAGATGTTCTCCCTATGGCGATCTTCCTGTTCCTGCTTCTCGTGGCCGTCACCCTGGGACTGATCGGCGTGGTGGCGGACGGCATGCCCTATCTCCTGATCATCGCCATCCTGCTCGTCGTGGCCGACGTGGTCTTCATCGCCACACGTTGGTCCCGACGCTCGCATCGCAGCCACCTTCGGTAGTACCGGCAAGGGCCCAGGTCAGCGAACTGGGCCTTCTTCGTTGTCTGTCATGGTCAGCGCGCCAACTCGGCCAGGGCCCGGACGCCTTCGAGCACCTCGGCGGCGGTGGGGGCACTGGAGGGGTCGCTGAGGCACTGGAGCATCACACCCGACACGAGCGCCAACTGCACGGTGCCGAGGGTGCGGACGGAGGTGTCCGACACCTCCTCCTCGCGGACGCTGTCCAGGATGGCCGCCATGCCGCGACGGCCCTGGGCGGTGCCGCCGGCCAGCGCGGCCCGCAGCTCCGGCTGCCGCTGGGCCTGCATGAACAGCTCCACCGTGGCCAGCCAGAGGTCGGGGTGCGCGCTGAACTGCTCGATCAAGCTCTCCCAGATGCGCTCGAAGTGCGCCCGGGAGGAGCCGTCGGCGCCGGGCACCAGCGCCCGGCCGATCGCGTCGCCCCACTCGTCGAGGATCTCGAACAGCGCCTGGTTGAGCAGTGCCTCGCGCGAGCCGTAGTGGTAGCCGATGGCGGCCGTGCTCACGCCGGCGGCCGTGGCGATGTCGCGTACGGCCGTGCGGTCGTAACCCTTTTCCCGCAGGCAGGCCTTGGCGCCGATGAGCAGGGCTTCGCGGTTTCCCATGCCCCGGAGCCTAGCGCCCGCATGGCACGAACGCCTCACGCGATCGAGCTATACAAACGTATTGCACGATCGTGCAAATCTGCGTACGGTTCGGGCCATGAGACACACCAGGAACGTTTCCAAGGAGTTCACCGCCGCGCTGACGCTGGCCACATTAGGCCTGGGGGTCGGACTGGCCGGCCCTGCGCAAGCGGCAGCAGGCAGCGCCGCCCGTACGGTCGTCGCCACCACCGGCGGCGCCGTGCGTGGCACCGCAGACAACGGCGGCCTGCGCAGCTTCCAGGGCATCCCATATGCCGCCCCGCCGGTGGGGGACCTGCGCTGGGCCTCGCCGCAGCCCGCCGCGCCCTGGACCGGGATACGCGAGGCGACCGCTCCGGGATCCCCCTGCGCCCAGCCGAAGGGGCTGCCCGTCGGAGTCCCCAGCGAGGCCGAGGACTGCCTCTACCTGAACGTCACCACCCCCGCCACGCAGACCGGCAAGCGGCCGGTGATCGTGTGGATCCACGGCGGCAGCCTGATGTTCGGCAGTGGCGACCTCTACGGCCCCGAGCGGCTGGCCGCCGAGGGCACCGTCGTCGTTTCGGTCAACTACCGGCTCGGTGTCATGGGCTTCCTGTCCGACCCGGCGCTCAAGACCTCCGGCGGCCTCGGCCTGGAGGACCAGCAGGCCGCGCTGCGCTGGGTCCGCGCCAACGCGGGCGCCTTCGGGGGCGATCCCGGCAACGTGACGATCATGGGTGAGTCCGGCGGCGGGTACAGCGTCTGCGGCCACCTCACCTCGCCGAAGTCGACCGGACTGTTCGACCGCGCCATCGTGCAGAGCGCGCCCTGCGCCACGGGCGGCTCCCGCACCCGGGAGGAAGCCGAGGCCGAGGCCAAGGCCACGCTCGCCAAGCTCAAGGAGCTGAAGTCCAAGGAGGGCAAGGACTGCAATGATGCGGAGTCCTGCCTGCGCGGCACGGACGCGGCCACGCTCATGAAGGTGTACGGGACCTGGAACGAGCCACGCCCGATCGCCGGTACGGACCTCATGCCACTGGCCCCCGCCGAGGCGCTGCGCACGGGCAAGTTCAACCGCGTCCCGGTCCTCATCGGGGTCAACCACGACGAGGAGCGCGGCCGGATCCTCGGCCAGGAGCTGACGGGCGATCCCATGCCGCCCGAGGCGTACGAGCCCGAAATCCGCAAGGAGTTCGGAGCCCAGGCCGACGCGGTGCTGGCCCGCTATCCGCTAAGCCGCTTCAGCTCCGCCGGCGAGGCCCTGGCAACGGTCCTGACCGACCGCAGCTGGTCGGTTCCGACGCTGGACACCGCCCGGCTGCTGTCGCAGTGGACGCCGACCCGGATGTTCGAGTTCAGCGAGCGCGAGACGCCCTCGTGGGCAGGTGACCCGAAGCTCAGCTTCGAGCTCCGCGCCTCGCACATGTCGGAGCTGTCCTACCTCTTCGACCTCAAGCTGCCCCTGTTCGAGAAGCTGACAGAGAAGCAGGAACGCCTCGGCAAGCGAATGACTGACACCTGGGTGGACTTCGCCGAGTCCGGGAAGACGGATTGGCCGAGCTTCCGCAGCGGCGGCTACGTGCAGTCGCTGGCCTCGGGGCCGTGGAAGCGAACGGAGTTCACCAAGGACCACAACCATGCGTTCTGGAAGAACCTCCGCTGACGCCAAGCATCGTCCCGCCGACCGAGGTGCCTGGGACGCCGGGCAGCACACGACTCGTGCCACTACGTGCCAGTCAGGGCGGTAAACAGCGGTCAGCACGGGGGTTCCGCGGGCCCCGGAACTCGGCTCCGCAGCCCCGTCATCCGCTCCACGACAAAGCCCCAGGTCAGCGACCTGGGGCTTGCTTATTGTCTAGACCTCTAAGGGCTCTCGCCGGGATGGACCTGCGCCACACCCGCGCCCCCGTGCTGCGCGGGCTGCTGTCTTGTGCCACCCCGGCCCAGGTGCACAGATGCCCAGCGGCCGATCGGCAGGCCCCCGTACGGGCAGGCCGATTCGCTTGGACCATCTGGTCGTTGATCGGATGTGTCGCTGACTCACGCGCATAGGCGATCGACGGCACGTGGGAGCGGGTACCCCTACGGTCGGACATCCGGGCTCACGGTGCGGAAGGTGCGGCGGTATGCCTGGGGAGAGACGCCGATGGCGGCGTGGAGGTGCTGGCGAAGCGAGGTGCCGCTGCCGAGGCCCGCGTGGTCGGCCACTGTGTCGATCGGCCAGTCTGTGGTCTCCAGCAGGTGCCGCGCCCGCTCGATCCGCTGCTGTACGAGCCACTGACCGGGGCTCGCGCCGACTTCGTCGCGGAAGCGGCGGGTGAAGGTACGTACGCTGACCTTGGCGTGGGCGGCCATGTCGGCCAGCGTTACAGGTTCGGCGAGCCGCTCCAGGACCCAGGACCGGGTGGGGGCCGTGCCGTTGTCGGTGGGGGCAGGTACGGGTCGACGGATGTACTGTGCCTGGCCGCCGTCGCGCCAGGGCGGAACGACGCAGGCGCGCGCCACTTCGTTGGCGACCGCGTTCGCATCAGACGTGGCCGAGCAGCTGATCGCGGTGGAAGACATCGGTACCTTCGTCGCGCTCGCGGTCGGCGACCCGACGCAGTATCTGGGCAAGGCCGTCGCCATCGCCGGAGACGCCCTCACACCCTCCCAGACGGCCGCGGCCCTCACCCGGGCATCGGGCCGTCACATCCCCTGCGTCCACATCCCGGTCGAGGCTGTCCGTGCGCAGAGCGAGGACTTTGCCGACGCCGTCGACTTCCTGAACGCTTCCGGCGGCTACGGGGCCGACATCTCCATCGCACGGAAGCTGCACCCAGGAGTGATGACCTTCGATGCCTGGCTCGGCCGACAGGGGAAGGCGAAGCTCCTCGCGCTGCTCCGCCCCCGGCAGGCATAAGGACGGGACAGAACCACGGAGCCTCGCTCCCCCAGCTCTGGCCGGTGACGCGCTACGCCGGGCGCGTGCCAGTCAGGGCGGTAAACAGCGGTCAACAGGGTCTAGTGCGCCGGCGGCCCCAACATCGAGGCGATGGAGTCCACGACCTGGGTCACCGCCGACGTCCTGGAGCCGATCGACGGCTCGACCTCACCCGGGTACCGACCCACCGGATCCTCCCCGACCTCCCACCACCCCGCCCCGGATGGATCCACGTCCCAGCTCCCGGCGGCCGGGGTTCGCTCATCCACGGGCACGACTGTGCACACGCGGCCGGCGGCGGGGTCGAGGTGGAGAACCTGCAGGCCCTGGACGTGCTCATGCGGCCCGGCGTGCGGGCATGTCACCACTGCGACGCCGCGGCCATCTTCGGAGCAGTACTGCAGCTGGGCGGCGGCCACGCGTAGCCGCCCCGTTCCCGCGTCCGTCGCGCGCGGGGAAGAGCCGGCGCAGCGGAACAGCGGCACAGCGGCCGGTCCGGGGTGCAAGGGGCTTCCCGGACCGGCCGTCACGGTGTTGTCAGACGGTGTCCGGTAGTCCGCCGGGCAGCTCGGCTCCGTTGATCTCCCGGTACAGCTTCTGCAGGTGGGCGAGGTCCGCCGGGAAGAGGGATTCGATCACCGCCGGGTCGGGCTGGCCCGCCGTGCCCAGGCGTGTGATGACCAGGCCGAGGAGGACGACACCCAGATAGGACGGGTTCTCCCGTACCCGCGGGTCTACCAGCGGGGCCAGCTCATCGTTCTTGGTGGCCAAGCGCATCATCCCCTCGCGGTGGGTGACACCAGCCGGATCGGTGTACCCGTGGGGAAGCGTGAAGGGGAACTCCCGGGGCGCTGCTGAAAGGCTCATGACCACTCCCGCATCGACGAAATACGGCACCGGCACCTGACCAGCGGGCCACCCGCCGGGAGCGGGGGACCGGCCAGGTGCGGGCCCGGTCCGCCCGCCACGGCCATCACGCGGCCGGCTCGTAGATGACGGTGGTGTTCGGGCAGTCCTCCGCGACACCGAGCAGGGCCTGGCGCTCGGCCTCGTCCGCGGCCAGGTCCCACCGGAGCTTGGTGCCCACCCACTTCGCCACGTACTCGCAGTGGTAGGCAGCGGCCGGGGGCAGCCACTGCGCCGGGTCCTTGTCAGCCTTGCTCCTGTTCGAGGCCGCGGTGACCGCGACCAGGGTGTCCGGGCTGTTCTGGTCGTTCGCGTACGCCTCACGCCGCGCCGCACTCCAGCGGACGCCGTCGGGAGTCTTGAGCTCGGAGTCGAAAACCTCGGCCAGCGGGACGAAATGGTCGACGTCGAGGCGGGCGGCGTCGGTGACGACGATGTCGTCGTAGGGGCTGAGCCAGGAACCGCCCGTCAGCCGGCATCCGGCCGCGACCTGCGGTGCCTCGACCGCCTCGGAAAGGATGACCTCCTTGCGGGTGTCACACCCGTCCGTCGCGTTCAGCCCGCGGTTCCAGTGCTTGTAGAGGTCCCGCTTGTAGCCCTCGCGGTGCTCGTCGGCGACCGGGATCTGGTCGATCGCCTCGAACAGCGGCAGTGGCGCGCGGACTCCGGGGGCCCCGGCGATGCCGAACACGGCGGAAACGGCTGGCTGTGCTCCGGTCGCGTGTGCGGCGGGAGTAGTGGTGAGCAGGGGCAGGGCGGCGAGTGCGAGCGCGGGCAGACCACGCTGCAGCAGGTTCTTGATCACCCCCTGGGTGTAGCGCGGCCGATCAGGCCCGGAACAGGGTGCCGGGAGTCAACTCACTCGGGCGGGTGTCTCAATTCACCGGCGAAACGATCTTGCCGGTCCAGTCGAGAGGGCCGGACCGTCGCGCTCCCGAGGAGGTGAGCGAGGTACCGGGTGGGGTGGGGTATTACAGGGTCAGGGCTGGAGGTAGCTCCTGAGGTAGCCGCGGGCCGCGGGCTCGCTGGTGCCGAGCGCGGTTGCTACCTGCTCGATCGGCACCTCCCCGGCGGTGAGTTCGTTTACCGCGGCCAGGCCGACCTGGGCGATCATGTGCCGCAGGTCGGCCAGGGCCTTCAACGCGACCAGCGGGTCCCCGGCGGCCAGACCGTCAAGCCGGCGAGCGAGTTCGGTGAGTAGCTCGGTGAGTGCCGCTGGGAGTTGGACGGCCGCGTCCCGGATCACCGACAGGTGCGCGTCGTAGTCCGCGATCGGCCCGGACACGTCGACGTCCGCCTCGTACAAGGGCTTGTCCTTGGGGAGGGTGGTCCAGTCGAGCGGGTACTCGGCCATCCCCCGCCAGCCGCATGAGCAGCTGCCCCGCAGGACCATGGCCTGGGGCCGGCCGAACCGGCCGTCGTAGACGTGCCACTCCTTCGACGACGGCATGTTCGAACCGCTGCCCACATCGAAATAGACCGGGCCCGGCTCACTGCCGTCGGCCAGCAGCACCCCCACCGACCCCTCGTGTGCGGCCCCCAACGCCTGCAGCACCCTGTCCACGACGATCAACCCCTCCCCGCAGCGCGGCCGGGCCGGCCGAGAGGCCGGACCACACCGCCAGGCTGCCCCGACCGAGCCGCCCACGCACCGTGATCCACCGAAAGCGGTACGGGCGAAGTTCCAGTGGTCAACGGGAGGCCGGAGCGGAGGCTCGTGAGGAGGACCGGGATCTCCCGATCGGCGCATCACCCTGCTCCGACCGGGGGATGCCATGTCAGACCAGGCCCCTACCGTCCGCCGCGGACAGGGATCTGCCACGGAACGAAGGAGAGAGCGATGGTGTTCGTCGGGGTTTACGGGGAGTGGGGTCGTATCGACGTCACCCAGGCCGACCTCGGATGCGGACAGGACCGGGAGAGCATCTACAAGACCAAGTCGCCCGCACCCGCCGACCTGCAACGAGTGCGCCTGGCGGCTCCACCTGGTCCACAAGACCCACAGCGCGTATGACGGAGCAAGTACGTCACGCCCGCGACCTGCTCGCCCGCCCCGAGAACACCGTGACCTCGATCGCGAAGCTTCTCGGTGTCTCCCGCAACACCATCTACAACTACGTGCCCGAGCTGAAGGGCGGCCGCCAGGTGCTTGCCGAGGCGACCAACACGGCCGAGCTGCCGCGGCTGGCCAAGGCCAAGGACTGATCACCGCCGTTTGCGGCTGGTGACGATCCTGCTGGCTTATTCGGTCACGCGGCGAGGGAGAGGTCGAGGCGGGCAAGGTGACTGACGCGGGTGCGGTCGAGTGGGTGGCCGTTCCACCAGGCATCGAGGCGAATGAGGTTGAGTGCAACGGCCTTGCAGCTCGCGGGGTTGCAGGGAGAGGGTTCGGCCGCCGGTCTTCGAGCGGGTGCACTGGTCGCGCACCGGGCAGGGGCGGCATGTCTCCTTGTCGAACTTGATCACGATGGCCTTGATGCCGCGCACCCTGGCCTGCCACGCCCATGGACTGATCACCACCGTTTGCGGCTGGTGACGATCCTGCTGGGCACGACTGCGCGCACGCAGCCGGAGGCGGGATCGAGAGTAGGCAGGGCTGCCCCAGCTGGAAGCAGCATCGAAGAACAGTTCTGTCCCGTGCTCACGCGTCGTGATCACGGGGCAGAACTGGCCGGTCTGTCAGTTGAGCTGCAAGACGTTCTCGTCCGCATCCTCGAAGAGCCTGACGATCAGCTTCCGAAGACGCATCGCGGCGTTGGCCCTGTCAAGGAACCCGTCGAGCATGTCGGCGTCCTGCTCCGAGTGGGAGGGCTTGGAGAGCTTCTCGGTCCAGCCGGTGACCTGATCCTCCAGGGTCTCCTGGACCACGTCGAATTCGGATCCGGCGGACTCCTTCGTGATCCTTTGGTCGGCCAGTAGATCCGTGATGCGGTTCAGTTCGCGGCATACGAGCCAGAGGGCAGCAAGCGGGTTCGCCCCGGCGCCGGGGGGTGTCACCTCCCGATTGGGGTGCTCTTCCAGCTCATCGATGAAGGCTTCTACCTGGAGCACTTCTTTCTCGACGGCGTCCACCGCAGACGCCAAGGTAGAGCTGCGTGTGGTGTGCACCACCCACATCTCGATGTCCGGCGCGGGTACCTCCGCGACGTGGACAACGTGTGTTGTCTGAATGTTTTCGGCTAGACGCCTCCACTGGCGCTTCGGCTCACGGCCAAGCTGTGCGAGACCTGTTCGGATATCCAGGGCGGATGCGAGCGCGGAGTGGAGGTCGGCCTGGTGTCCGATGAGAAGGGCGTCGAGGGCTGCTTCGGCTGCGGCGTCGGCGCGGGTGTCGATGTCCTGGTAGTGGTCACTCATTTGTCTCCGCCTCCTGCTTCAGCGCGAGAGCGTTGATCAGCCGTGCACGTGCACGCGAGTAGGCCTGCCGCACCGCGGCGGGGTTCTTGCCCAGGATCTTGGCGGTCTCCTCGTGATTGAAGCCGTCCAGGTTCCAGGCCATGGCCTCCCTTTCCGCCGGCGGCAATGTTGCGAGGAGGTCGAGCATCCGCTGCCGCTCGTCGGTGAGGATGACCAGTTCGACCGGACAGGTGCCGCCCGGCCGCTCCGGGACCGGGTCCGTCGGGAGTACCCGGCTGTTCGACTGCCGGAGGTAGTTCCGCTTCGCGACCGTGCGGAGGTACGCCCTGGGGTGCTCCAGGTACCGCCATTTGTCGGGGAGCAGAGTCTCGAAGGCCTCGTGCGTGGCGTCGGCTGCCTCATAGGGGCTGGCGCCCAGGTTCATGAGGAACGCCGACACCTTGGTCATTTCCACGGTGTAGAAGGCCTCGAACGCGTTGTCCTGCTGGGTTGGCAGCGGGAGCTGGGCCGCCGGGGGCACGTACACAACGTGGGCGGGCGCGGGAAGCTCTGTCACTGCTCCCCGCCGTGGCGGGCGGAGGCGCCGATCCGGATCTCGACCTCACGGTCCGCGGACCGCTCGGAGAGGCGACTGCCAGGCGGCAGAGACCGGACCCGATCCGAAAGGCCCTGCTGGGCCACCTCTGCCCGGCGGACCTCCGCCCGCGTCTTGACCACCCTGTACGTCAGTCGTGCCAGGGTGCCGATCACTGCGGTCACTACCGCCACCACCGCCATCATCGTCGGATCCACGATCTGCCTCTCGACCTGAGCGGTGCAGATGCGCCCCGCGTCTGAGTCCTAAAGCAACGACGGGGCCAGAGTGTGACATCGGACCAGAAGAATTTTTGGACGAGGTCGACCGCGAGCGCAGCGAACTCCACGACTTCCTCTGCGCCACCACCAACGAAGGCCACACCGCCATGACCCGAGAACTCGGTGAGTGGATCCTGGCCAAGCTCCAGGAGGCGTAACTACCGGCCAAGGCGCCCTCGTCGGGCCCGGGACGTGCTGGACCGGACCCGACGAGGGCGAGCCCCACCCGTTTCATGGGCTGACAGTGTGAGATGCCACCCGCCAGCCCGGGCGGCCCCGGGGAGCAGAAGTGGGGGAGTTCATGACCGACGCCGAGATGCCGACACCCATGGCTGTCTCTCGCGCACCTGGTGAGGGCCGGCTTTGGCCAGGGACTGAAGGGACTTGGTTTTGGAAGTGACGCGCCACCTCGCTGGCGCGGTCCTGATCCTGCGAGGGGTCTGCAGATTGGCCGTTGGCGTGCACGCCGACACCTGCCGGGCACGGCCGCCACGACCTGCTGCTGTGCGCGATCGGCCCAGCCGATGGTGATCACCGCGTGGGGCAGCCGGAACCGCAAGCGATCCTTGGCGGCGTGGCAGGAGTACGACGCGAGGGAGGCGGCGCTCGCTTTCGCGACGGCCCACTCCGCCACACAGTCGGGGCAGGTGAGCGGTCGCCCGCCTACCCGCAAGCCGACGCCCCACACCGACGAGCAGGACTACGACCAGGCTCGAGGCGGAGGGAATCAGAGGTGTCGATGAACCCGTCGGTGGACTTCACCCAGGCGTGACGAGAGACCTGACGGCGGGTTCGAGTTCCTCCACCGCCTCCCGGGTGATCCGGCGCGGGCACCACCGGCCGTAACCGTCAAGACGGCTGTCTATCCGCGGTCTGAGCTTGGCGTGGCAGTGCCGCCTGAGGTCGGTTCGGCCTTCGTGTAGAGGATCTCGCGGGCCTGGTCCGCGGCGCGGGTGATGCTCTCGGAGACGAAGTCGACGAAGCGGGCGATGTTCTCGAGGCGGGTGGCGGCCGGGGTGTCAGGGCCGAGGATGCCCACCCCCTGCCGTGCGGTCTCGGCGAGCTGAGCGGTGGAGCGCGCGCTGGCGATCATGGACTGGTACCAGACGTCGTCGTCGACGATGTAGCGCTCGCGGCGGCGTTCATCCCGTTCCCGGCGGACGAGGCCCTGACTCTCCAGGAACGCGATCGCTTTGGAGATCGACGCCGGGCTGACCTGGAGGCGCTGGACGAGTTCGGACGCGGTGAGGCTGCCCGCGTCCGTGGTGTACAGGCAGGTCAGCACCCGGGCCATCATCTTGGGCAGGCCCGAAGCCATGAGCAGGGTGGTGAACGTCTCCTCGTACGCGCGCACCGCCTCGGGGTCGCGCCCATGAGCCTGCGGGGACGCCTGCGGCCCTCGGGGCGTGGCCTGCTTGCGCCGGTGGGCGCGGTGTTCGGTGGCGCGGTGGGCCAGATCGGCGCGGTAGCCGGCGGGGCCGCCGTTGCGCATGACCTCGCGCGTGATCGTCGAGGTCGGGCGATCGAGACGTCTGGCGATCTCCGCGTAGGCGAGCCCGTCGGCCACCCCCAGCGCGATCTGCTGGCGTTCCTGCTGGGTGAGCCTGCCTCCCGGCATCGCGATCTCCTTCGTTCTCCTTGATGCCGCCACTATAGCGTTCACCCTCAATCCATTGCAACGCACAGACGGCTGTCGTTGCGTTAATTTCAAAGACTGTTGCAACGATTTCTAGCCTTTGACCTGCGAAAATAACAATCTTTCGCAACGAACACATTGAACGATCTTTGAATGCAACGTAGCGTTTTCGACATCAGAAACAACGAGTCGAAGGACAGCATCATGCAGAAGTTCGCCACCCCCGCCCCGATCGCCACCGTCCTGGACATCCCCGCGGGACTCATCCGGTTCATCGCCGCCGACCGGGCCGACACCACGGTCGAGGTCCGGCCGGTGAACGCCTCGAGCAGCCGTGACGTGAAGGCGGCGGAGCAGACCACGGTCGAGTACGTCGACGGCGTGCTGCGGATCGCAGCCGCTCCGGCGAAGAACCGGATCCTGGGCCACTCCGGTTCCGTCGAGGTGACGGTCCAGCTGCCCGCCGGTTCCCGCGTCGAGGCGAAGACGGCCGCCGCCGAACTCCGGGGCGTCGGACGGCTGGGCGATGTCACCCTCGAGGCCGCGCAGGGCTCGATCAAGCTCGACGAGACCGCGGGCGCCCGCCTCACGCTCCTCGCCGGCGACATCTCCGTCGGCCGCCTCGGCGGCCCGGCCCAGATCAGCACGCAGAAGGGCGACATCCAGGTCGCCGAGGCCGTCCGCGGTGCGGTCGAACTGCGGACGGAGGCGGGAAACCTGTCGATCGGCGCCGCCCGGGGCGTCTCGGCCTCCCTCGACGCCGGTACCGCCTACGGCCGCATCCACAACGCGCTCAAGAACACCGACGGCGCCACCGCCGGCCTGACCATCCACGCGACCACCGCCTACGGCGACATCACCGCCCGCAGCCTCTAAAGGAGCACTCCTCATGACCAACCTGGCCATCGCGGCGAACGGGCTGCGCAAGTCCTACGGCGACAAGGTCGTCCTCGACGGCATCGACCTGCACGTCCCGGCGGGCACGATCTTCTCCCTGCTCGGCCCGAACGGCGCCGGCAAGACCACCGCCGTCAAGATCCTCTCCACCCTCATCACCGCCGACGCCGGCGACCTGCGGGTCGCCGGCCACGACCTGACCGCCGACCCGCAGGCGGTCCGCGCCGCGATCGGCGTCACCGGCCAGTTCTCCGCCGTCGACGGCCTGATCACCGGCGAGGAGAACATGCTCCTCATGGCGGACCTGCACCACCTGTCGAAGCGTGAGGGGCGGCGGGTCGCCGCCGAGTTGCTGGAGCGCTTCGACCTCACCGAGGCGGCGAAGAAGCCCGCCTCCACCTACTCCGGCGGCATGAAGCGCCGCCTCGACATCGCCATGACCCTGGTCGGCAACCCGCGGATCATCTTCCTCGACGAGCCGACCACCGGCCTCGACCCCCGCTCCCGCCACACCATGTGGGGGATCATCCGCGAGCTCGTCTCCGACGGCGTCACCGTCTTCCTCACCACGCAGTACCTGGAGGAGGCCGACGAACTCGCCGACCGCATCGCCGTGCTCAACGACGGCAAGATCGCCGCCCAAGGCACCGCCGAGGAGCTCAAGCGGCTCATCCCCGGCGGCCACGTCCGACTCCGCTTCGCCGACCCGGCCGCGTACCAGAGCGCCGCCTCCGCGCTGCGCGAGGTCACCCGGGACGACGAGGCACTGGCGCTGCAGATCCTCAGCGACGGCAGCCAGCGCGAGCTGCGCTCCATCCTCGACCGGCTGGACTCGGCCGGCATCGAGGCCGACGAGCTGACCGTGCACACCCCCGACCTCGACGATGTGTTCTTCGCCCTGACCGGCGGGGGAACCAACATCCCCAACCAGCCCAAGGAGTCAGTCCGATGAGCTCCCTCTCCCTCGCCGTACGCGACTCGTCCACGATGCTGCGCCGCAACCTCCTGCACGCCAGGCGCTACCCGTCCCTCACCCTGAACCTCCTGCTCACCCCGGTCATGCTGCTGCTGCTCTTCGTCTACCTCTTCGGCGACGTGATGAGCGCGGGCATCGGCGGCGGCGGCGCGGACCGCTCCGCGTACATCGCCTACCTCGTCCCGGGCCTCTTGCTGATGACCATCGGCAGCACCACGATCGGCACCGCGGTGTCCGTCTCCACCGACATGACCGAGGGCATCATCGCCCGCTTCCGCACGATGGCGATCCACCGCCCTTCGGTGCTCATCGGGCACGTCGTCGGCAGCGTGCTGCAGTGCGTGATGAGCGTGGTCCTCGTCGGGGCCGTCGCCGTGGCCATCGGCTTCCGCTCCACGGACGCCACGGTCCTGGAGTGGATCGCGGCGTTCGGACTGCTCGTGCTCTTCGCCCTGGCACTCACCTGGATCGCCGTCGGCATGGGCCTGATCAGCCCGAACGCCGAGGCCGCCAGCAACAACGCGATGCCACTCATCTTCCTGCCGCTCATCTCCAGCGCCTTCGTCCCGGTCGACTCCATGCCCGGCTGGTTCCAGCCGATCGCCGAGTACCAGCCGTTCACGCCAGCCATCGAGACCCTGCGCGGGCTGCTGCTCGGCACCGAGATCGGCCACAACGGGTGGCTCGCGGTCGCCTGGTGCCTGGGCCTCGCGGTGCTCGGCTACTTCTGGTCGGCCTCGAAGTTCAACCGCGACCCGAAGTAACCGCCATGACAGCGCGGGCCGCCCCGGGGCGGCGTACTCCGACACCGCGTCGGGCGTACGCCGCCCCGTCGGCGTTCTCGGCCATCCACCGGGCCCGCTCCGCCGACACCGTCGGCCGGAACCGCCGTAGCACCCGGAGCCGTTCGGCTGGCACGAGCAACCGCACCGCGGAAGGCCAGCGGGCAAGGCCCGCCGTCAGGACGACGCCGACGCAGAAGGTGACGTGGGAGCAGAGGAGGTACTGCCGTCGTCCAGACACATCAGCGACACGATAACCGGCGCCTGAATGCCCTGTGCCGGCTCCCCCGAGAAGCTGGTGATGACCGTCCAGTTGTTCTTCACGAGGGTGAGCGTCTCGCTGCCCATGTCGGGACCGGTCTGCCAGCCATGCTCGGAACGGGCCCGCGCGAAGGCCGCCTTCAGAGCGGCGTCCACCGTCTCCGGCGCATGCCGTCCCGAGAGCCGTTCGCGGCACCTGCCCAGATAGGTCGAGGGCTCCCTCTCCACCGTGATGCCCTCTGCCGCCAGTATCGAGGTCATCTCCGGCACCACCGTGTCCGCAGGCAGCGGCGGACCCGAGAAGCGCGGGGGCAGCGGGCCGAGGTCCCGCAGCGGGAAAGCGCAGGCCGTCGCCGTCGCTGTCATCAGTGCCGCCATGACCAGGGACGCCAGGGCTGCGCGCCTGTGTCGCCGTCGCACTATGGTGTCCGTCCTCTCTGTTCTCTGCACGGCCGGCCAGTCTCCCATCCCGCTGATCTTGACGGACCACCGGCCACGGACACGTGCCCGGCCGGCCCCTCGAACGCTCTCGTCCACAGGCAGGTGCTGCCTGCCGGCTCGCACCGCCTCTACTCAGACAAGACGGTCGAGTCCGGGCGCTGACGACGCACCTTCAGGCGCAGCACCGCATGCCGGGCGTTCCGGCATCTCGCGGCCAGTGCGACGCGTGCGGGATGGCGGAGTTCGAGCAGCCGGACGCGGTCGTAGTCCGGCGCGATGCCGTACGACAGCACGCTCGCCGGGTCGATCCTGGAGCCGACGATGAGGGCGGAGTTGATCCGTGCCCTGCGCCGGTAGTCCGCCAGCTCCCCGGACCCCCATCCGTCCCCGTCGCAGCCGATGGGCGTGCGAGCGGGAGAGCCGGAGTCGCTCACTCCCACCCCCCAGTGCAGGTAGCCGCCGGGGTTGCCGAAGTAGTGCTGCTCGGCATAGCTGAACCGACGGGCTCCCAGCGCAGGCCACGGCCCAACAGGGTTCGGACCGAGGGCGGGCAGAGAGGCCAGCGGCGTTCTGCCGAGCCTGATGCGGTGGGGTCCGACAGCCACGCGCGGACGGAAGAGCCGACTGCGCGTGGGCAGGGAGTACATCGGCGGCGGCCCTCTCGTATGCCTGCGCGTCCGAGCACGCCGGGACCAGGCCCCGTGCGCGACCGGTCGGCGGAGGTCGCGGGGGCCCGTGTGGGGCGCGGTTCCGCCCGCCCGCCCGTCGCCGGGTTCCGTCCGTCGTGGTCGCCAGACTCGCTCGTTCCTCACCGCTGATTTTTGATCGCCCGCGTGCCCGCTGCTGGTGTGCCGCGATCGGGCCCGGGAGGGGTCTGGCCAGGGAGGTTTCCGCCCGTGTGCGCGGCGCGTGGGGGCGTGCAGGCAAGCGGATGTGATTGCTCCGGAAAATTTACGAAATCCCTCTGAACGTTTGGGGGTTCTTTTCGCTTGGCTGATGAGTAGGAGCCGGCTTTGAGCCGGTTCCCGGCTGCCGGACCTGGGGGGAGGCACGCCTGGACTCTCAACTGATCCGCTTGGAAGGACTCCCTTCGACGTGAACAGCACTGAGCCCCTCGTCCTGGCGCTGATAGGCGCGACTGCTGCCCGGGTGTTCGCGCCCGATGTGGTGAGAGGTCTGCGGCGCCTGCTGGGCGCCGGTGTCCGGGTCGGCGCGGCCGAACTGTCCGCGAGCCGCCCGCCCTACGGCCCCGTGGTCCGTCAGCGGGAGATGCCTGCCGCGAGCCTGGACGGGCCGGGGGAGCAGCCGTGGGGGAGTTCATGACCGACGCCGAGTACGACCCCTTCGGGGAGCAGGCGGTCTCCAGCGAGCTCGCTGGCGTTATGCCGGTGGAGTTCGTCGCCTTCCACTCGCAGAACCACGTGGCCTACCTCGAGTACGCCCACCTCGAACTCGGCGGGGAGGCCGCCCAGGCGGTGGTCGAGGACGTGTTCACCTTCCTCCTCGAGGTCTGGCCCGATGTTCTCCAGGAGGCCAACCTGCAGGCGTTCGCCTGGGCGCAGCTTCGCGAGCACGTCGAGCGCTACCGGGCTCGGCAGGTCGTCCCGGTCGCGCTCGTGGACACCGCCCGCTACGCGGCTCTGCGCCGCGGTTCGAGGCGGAGCCTGGAGCTGATCGAGTCCCGGTCCGGCGTGTACGAGGCGATCGCGGAGCTTCCCGACCGGCACTACGACGTGGTGCTGCTGACCTTCCTGATGGGGCTGGAGACCTCTGAGGTGGCGCAGCGGATGGGTATCGCCGTCGGGACGGTCCGCTCCCACCTGCACACGGCCCGCCGCATGCTCGCGAAGAAGATCGGAATCGACTTGACTCCCGGAGAGGAGAAGGACCTGTGAACGACATGATCCGCAACGACGCGGACGCCGGCAACGAGATGGACGAGGCTCTCCTGGACGCCGAAGTCTTCACCGACGAGTACGCGTCATACGACGAGGATGCCGCCCGCCGCCGTATCGCCCGCCGTATTGCCGCCGCCCGCCACAGCCGCGCCCTCACCGCGCCGAGGGCCGCAGACGCCAGACTCGCGCTGTCGCCCGCGGGCCGGCCCAGCAGCCCGGCCGAGCGCAAGCTCGTCCTGGACGCGGCCTGCAACGTACGGGCCGCCCGCACGCTGGACACCCTGGCCCGCGCCCTCGTCGACAGCCCCACCTTCACCCGCCTCGCGCTCGACTCGGAGGCCTGGCCCCACAGCCAGCCCTCCGCACTCCTCTTCGCCAGCCTCCTGCACCTCTCCGGCCGGATGGAGGCAGCCCAGTTCTGGTTCCAGTACGCCGCGGGCGCCGGATCCGACACCGCCGCCCGCGCCCTCTACCTCCTACACCTCTCCCGTGCCGAGATCGCCACCGCTCACCACTGGCACAACCAGCCCCCCGACCCCGGCCCCGGCGAGGCGCTGCCGCCGCTGCCTTTGGCCGACGCAGTCGAGGACACCCTGCAGGCGTCAATCATCTGGACCTCCCCGCCCATCTCCACCACCAAGATCACCCCCACCCCGCCCACGCAGCCCCACCTGCGGAACCTGCCCGACCCCATCCGCTTCGCCCTCGACACCACCACCCCCCACGACCACGAAGAGCTCGGCGACATCTACATCCCCACCCCCCGCCTCGCCTCCGCGCTGGCCCGCTGCGCACGACTGGACCCCGCCGGCCTGGCCGCGGACGCCAAACCGGGGGCCCGGATGGCAAAGCGGCCCAAGCGGCAGCAGCCGGTGAACACCCGCCTCGAGACCGCCCAGCGGGCCCTGCGCGTCCTGGAAGTCATCCACCGGCACGCCGAGGGTGTTTCCCGGACGCAGATCGCCCGCGAGACCGGTCTGCCCCAGCTGTATCTCGCCCACGCGATCGAGCACCTGGTCCGAACCCAGCTCGCCACCCCGATCGCCCCCAGCGTCTACGCCGCCGGCTCCTCCCTCAAACTCGCCGAGACCGGCCGCAACGGCGGCGCGCTGCTACGCGAGACGCTCGCGTTCCTGCGCGACGAGGTCGGCGCCGCCGTCTACGTCGCCAGCTATACCGACGGCGAGGTCTCCATCACCCAATATGCCGACAGCCCCACCGCCCCCGCCGTCCACGAGTGGGTCGACTTCCGCGAAGCCGCCCACGCCTCCGCCGTCGGAAAAGCCCTCCTCGCCCAGCTCGAGGACGACGAGCGACGCGAACACCTGAACCGCCACCGGATGGAAGCCTTCACTCCCCACACCATCACCAGCCCCGAAGTCCTCTTCACTGAACTCGACACCCGACACCCGGGCGAGCCCCTCCTGGATCTGCAGGAGTACGCGCTCGGCACCGTCTGCGCGGCCGTCCCCATCCGTACAGGCCCCGAACCGGAATGCGTGGCGCTCTCCCTGCCGTCGCCGGACCCGCACAAGCTGCAGCAGGCAGCCCGCGTCCTGCGCAACGAAGCGATCGCCGTCCTCCTGGCCCTCCTGGTCGGAGGAACCCACCCGACTGCTCCCAGCGAGAACGGTGCTTCCCGCGTGGTGATCCACCGCTAGCCAGTCCTACGCCGCAGCGGTGTGGGTCCCGCCACTCATCGGGGGTGGCGGCCCACCCAGTATGTTGTCCCGGCGGTGGGTGTCCGGGCAGGGCCCCATTGCCGGGGCGGTCTCGGCCGCATCGAACCGGTCGAAGGGCGACCAGTCGCCGGAGACCTGGGTGCCGACGAACAACCTCTACTGGTGCACGTACAGCCGGGCCTGGACGCACGTGAAGTCGATGTACGGGCTGTCGGTCACCGCGGGGGAGAAGTTCGCCCTGGAAGGCATGCTCAACACCTGCACATCGTGAGTTCGAACCGGGCGAGGACCGCCGTGACGGTGGGGCCCTGACCAACGAGGAGGGACCCGCCACGGTGGTCTCCTATCAAAGCCGGTGCTCTGACTATCGGACGCGCCGGGGCACCGGCGGTGATGGTGGCGGGCCGTCGCCAGACACCCGCAGGTGTCGTGTTACGCAGTCACGCCGCGGGCACCCAGGCGCGGGCCGGGCGACGAGCGCACGGGGCACCCGGGCGGCAGGGCTGCGCGTAGAGCTGACCGACATCGACCACATTGCATTCGATTCTGAGGCACAGCGAAAGTATCAGTTGATCAAAGTCTGTGCAGCGTTCGTTACGTCTTAGGTGTAACGAACGCTGCTCATGAATCGGTCCACTGTTACTATTGCTGTATGGAGCGGAGTGAAGCGATCAGGCAGCTCGGCGCTATCGCCGCAGATCAGTGGGGCCTGGTCACAGCCCGCCAAGCCCAGGCTGCCGGACTCTCCCGAGTCGACCTCACCCGACTGATCGACGCCGAACTCCTCCTTCGGTCCGCACACGGGATCTACCAGCTGGCCGGCGCCACGCCGACCTCGCACCTCGATATCAAGGCTGCATGGCTCCGACTGGACCCGGCCACCCTGGCCTGGGAGCGCCCGCTCGACGGGGATCGGGCCGCCGTCGTCTCGTACGCCTCCGCCTGCCAGCTTCACGACATCGGAGACATCCCCGCCGACAACGTGGAGATCTCCGTACCCGTCCGCAGAACCACACGCGAGAACGGCGTCATCCTCCATAAAGCCGCCATCCCATCCGGTGACATGACCTTCCTCGAGGGCCTACCGGTGACCACCGTGGACCGCACCATCTGCGATCTCCTCAGAAGCCGAGCCGACGGCGGCCACATCGGCCGCGTCCTGGCCGACGCCGACCAGCGCGGCCTCACCGATACCCGCGCACTGGCCGAGCGAGTGCAGCCCTACGCGCGCGCCTACGGCCTGCCCAAAGACGCCTCCGGAGCCGACCTCCTCAACTTCCTCGCCGAGGAAGCAGGCTTCACCCTGAGAGATGAACAGATCACCGCAGCCGGAGCGCGCGCCATCTCCACGATCGAAGAAGCTCTCATCGCTCACGGCACACGAACACCAGGCCTGGCGGCCGCGTATGAAGCTGTCGCTGCGCGCACCGCTGGGCTGTACCGGATCGACCAGGCGACAGCTGAAGCAATCGCTCGAGGCCCCTCGGAAGCCGTACAACGAGCGCTGGCACAGATTGCTCTCCAGAGCCCAGGACAGGCCTACCTGGATGCGATGAAGTCAGCTACCTCCATCGCTGCCCAAGTGGCAGCGCTCCAGGACACCGCCACCCTCGCGGAGCGCTTCGCGGAAGCGGCTGCCAACAGCCCTGCAGTACTTGCTGCGGAGTGGCTCACGAAACCGATGAACACCACCTCGCCGGCGGTCCGGGCTGCGCAACTGGCCACCCCGACGGCTGAACTCGACGCTGCCAGCCCCGAATCGGAGGACGAAGACGCCGAGGGGGGCACGCCCCCGTCTGAATAGCTTCCGCCGGGCGGCCGGACTTACCCTGGGACGCCTGAGGTCAGAACCGGGGGAGTCGAGATCAGCGCCAACGGCAAGAGCTACGCCACGCCTGCCAGCTTCGAGAAGGCTCTGAAGGACCACGCCAAACAGGTCGTGCGGCAGGACGGCGGAACCGTCCAAGGGGTGATCCGCGGCTTCTTCTTCCAGCGCCTGACCGCCCGCGTCTTCACCGCAGAGCCTGCCGGTTGGCTCCTGAAAGGCGGTCAGGCCCTCCTCGTCCGCTACCCGTCCTTCGCCCGCCTCAGCAAGGACATCGACCTCCAGCGCCTCCACGGGACGACCGAGGAGGCCCTCGAGGCCCTCCTGGCCGGTGCCGCTGTCGATCTCGGCGACCATCTGAGGTTCGTGCCCCAGCGAATGAAGCTCCAGGGCACCAACGGTGACGGCATCGACCAGGCCTTCGACGTCTACATCGGGCCCCGCAAGGTGGACTCCGTCCACGTAGACCTGGTCACCGGCAAGAACGTCACCGCCAACCCCGCGGACTTCCAGCTCATGCCCCGCCCCGACCTCCCCTGGCCGACCGACTGGCCGCAGATCCGCCTCTACCCCGTTGTCGACCACCTCGCGGACAAGATCTGCGCGATGTACGAGTGGCGCGGCACTGCCCCGTCCAGCCGCTACCGCGACCTGGCGGACATCCTGCTCATCAGTCAGAAGGAGACCATCGCCGCGGCGGAGGCCCACCACGCCCTGCACAGCGAAGCGGCCCACCGCAGCGCGCTTGCCGCCAGCACCGAGTTGCGGCTGCCCTCCGAGTTCCAGATGCCCGACCCGGCATGGCGTGCCGGTTACGCGAAGGCCGCCAAGGACGTGATCGGCCTGGTTGGCTGCACGAACTGGGACGACGCGGCCGTCGCCGCTCACGCCTTCGTCACGCCGCTCCTGGGGGAGGTCTTCTCCGGGACCTGGTACTCGGACAAGGCGGAGTGGGTTGGGGGGTGACCTCCAAACGGCTGTCGCCGGGTGCCGACGGGCATGCCGTCGGGTTCCGGAGCCTCCCGGCGATTGAGAATCCGTGACGCACCCGGCTGAGGAGCCCGCCACCCCGTGATGGGCGGCCCCTCTGCCGTGCGCGGTGTTGCTACTTGCCCTTCGTACGGCGTGCCCCGAACCAGAGCATCGGTTCGGGACCCGGCATCGTCCGCTCAAGCACCCTGCGGGTGACGGGCCGGTGGACGTGGCCTAGCCGAGGGAGTCGGTGGGGCATCCAAGGCACCCCCGTGGGCGGGGATCTTTGTGGTGGAACTTGGGATTTGATCATGCTGTGTGGGTGAGCATGGAGCCATGGCGGGATGGTTGAGGGCGTGCTGGTGGGGATTGGCGGTCGTCGGGGTTGCCGCGGCGGTCGTGTTGGTGGTCTGGGTGTCGGTCGGGCATCCAGAGGGGGCCGATCAGGGCTGGGGCATCGCCGGGGCGGTCGCCGGGATTGCCGCGCTGGGGGTCGCGCTGTGGCAGCTCAAGCTCACCGCACAGACTGCGAGCAGCACGGCGCCCGCGGTGACTGCGGATGGCGGGTCGGTCGCGGCGGCCGGCACCGTCCGCAACGCAAGGGCGCGTGACACCGCGCCCGGTACGGGGCCGGGTGCAGCGGCGGGCCCGGGGGTCTCCGCAAGCGGCGGGTCGGTCGCGGCGGGCGGGGACGTCGACGGGGCGAGCGCCCACCACGGCCCGTGAAGCACCGCTGGTGGCGCCGTAACCCCGACTCCGCTGTCCCTGAGCCTGCCGGAGTGTCGGCAACTCAAGGGGCGATCGCGGCTCGCGGCGACATCAACAACTCGGTGGCGGTGTACGCCGAGCGGGCGCTGCCGGCCGAGGCGTACGCGCCGATCCCCGCGGACGCAGCGGCGCAGGGGGTGTCGAATATCCCTGCGGCGGCTGGGTTCGTCGGCCGAGGCACGGCGTTGGATGCATTGGACGCGGCGTTCGCCGACGGTGCGGGCGGGGTGGTGCTACACGCGGTGCACGGGCTGGGCGGGGTCGGAAAGTCCGCTCTGGCCGCGCACTGGGCCGCGTACCGTGCGACGGCTCGCGTGCGGTGGTGGATCACCGCGGACAGCCCGGACGCGGTCGACGCTGGACTGGCATCCCTGGCCCGCGCGCTTGAGCCGGGGCTGGGAGAGCTGCCCGCCGAGCTCCAGATTGAGCGCGCGGTGCAGTGGCTCGCCACGCACGTCGACTGGCTGGTCGTCCTGGACAACGTCGACCGCATCGATGATGTGGGCGCGGTTGTCGACCGGGTCGCGGGCCGGGGCCGGGGCCGGGTCCTGGTCACCACCCGGCGCGCGACCGGCTGGTACCGGCACGCCGCCACCGTCCGCCTGGACGTCTTCGAACCAGACGAGTCGGTCACCCTGTTCGCCCGCCTCCTGACCCACCATGGGCCGCGTGACGCCGACGGCGCCGACACACTCTGCGCGGAGCTGGGGCACCTGGCCCTCGCCGTCGAACAGGCCGCCGCCTACTGCGCCGAGACAGGCACCAGCCCCCGCGCCTACCTCGACATGCTGGCCCAGTGGCCCGCAGCGATGTTCGCCGCCGCCGCCGAAGGTAGCGACTCCGAACGCACCATCGCGAGGATCTGGCGCCTGACCCTCGACCGCCTGACCGACACACCCCTCGCCGGAGACCTCCTGCGGATCCTGGCCTGGTACGCCCCCGACGGCATCCCCCGCGATCTCCTGGACGGCACCGCCGAACCGCCCGAACTCACGGCCGCGATCGGCAGACTTATTGCCTACAGCATGGTCACCGACAATCACGACGGCACCTTGACCGTGCACCGCCTCGTCCAGGCCCTCGCCCGCACCCCCGACCCCGACGACCCACACCGCCGCCCCGAAGACGTCGACCACGCCCGCAACCAGGCCGCCGCCCGCCTCGCGGACGCCTTCCCCATCGACGTCGACCAGCCCGCAACGTGGCCCCGGTGCCGGGCGCTCCTCCCGCACACCGACGCCCTCACCCGGAACCACACTCCCGACCTCGATACCGACGACACCGCCCACGCCCTCGACCGCGCCGCCACCTACCAACAGGGACAAGGCGCACTCTCCCTCGCTGTCAAGGCCTTCCAACGCGCCCTCGCCACCCGGGAGCGGGTGCTGGGCCCGGACCACCCCAGGACTCTGGTCTCCCGCAGCAACCTGGCGGGCGCGTACTGGTCGGCGGGGGATCTCGTGCGGGCGGTGCCGCTATTCGAGCGCACTCTGGAAGACTCCGAGCGGGTGCTGGGTGCCGATCATCCCGACACGCTGATCTCCGGCAACAACCTGGCGCACGCGTACGAGTCGGCGGGGGATCTGGTGCGGGCGGTGCCGCTGTACGAGCGCACCCTGGAAGATCGGGTGCGGGTGCTGGGTGCCGATCACCCCGGCACGCTGCTCTCCCGCGATAACCTGGCGGGCGCGTACGAGTCGGCGGGGGATCTGGTGCGGGCGCTGCCTCTGTACGAGCGGACACTTAGGGACCGGGTGCGGGTGCTGGGCCCGGACCACCCCAGGACTCTGGCCTCCCGCAACAACCTGGCGTACGCGTACGAGTCGGCGGGGGATCTGGTGCGGGCGGTGCCGCTGTACGAGCGGACCTTGGAAGACTCCGAGCGTGTGCTAGGTGCCGATCACCCCGACACGCTGATCACCCGCAACAACCTGGCGTACGCGTACGAGTCGGCGGGGGATCTGGTGCGGGCGGTGCCGCTGTACGAGCGCACCCTGGAAGATCGGGTGCGGGTGCTGGGTGCCGATCACCCCGACACGCTGGTCTCCCGCAGCAACCTGGCGGGCGCGTACTGGTCGGCGGGGGATCTGGTGCGGGCGGTGCCGCTGTACGAGCGCACCCTGGAAGATCGGGTGCGGGTGCTGGGTGCCGATCACCCCGACACGCTGGTCTCCCGCAACAACCTCGCGGGCGCGTACTGGTCGGCGGGGGATCTAGTGCGGGCGGTGCCGCTATACGAGCGCACCCTGGAAGACTGCGAGCGGGTACTGAGCCCAGGCCATCCGACGACTGCGCTGGTGCGTTCGAACCTGGAACTAGCGCGGTCTACATAGTGCTTCGGCGGGTATTGGCCGATGCCAACCTGTGGGCGGGCAAGCCGTGCCTGGCCGATGGCCAGTCTCGCCTGCCACTCCGAGGACTACCCGTACGCGATGGGGTACCAGTACGGGCGACCAGAGCTGTGACGGCGGTTGCACCGGCCGCGGAGACAACTGTACGGCGGGCCCCGAACCAAAGGATTGGTTCGGGGCCCGCCGTACGTCCGCTCAACCGCTTCGTCAGGTCAGCGCTGCGCGGTGGCGCCGCATGACCGAGGCCTGGCAGGCGAACAGGCCGGTCGGTGTGAAGTGCGGTTCGGGCAGATGCCGTTCCAGGGCGCGCAGGTAGTTCCAGCGCAGCCCGGGGTGTGCGGAGTGCGCGTAGTGGTGGAGGTCGCCTAGGGGAGCCAGGTGGCGGCGGCGAGCGCAGCCAGGGCGCGGTTTCGCGGGTACAGCCGCAGGCAGCGGCCGGCCTCGATCTCGGCGGGGGTGCCGGTGCGGTGCTCGGGGTCGAACCAGGTGTGCTCCACCAGCAGACTCCACCAGGCCAGCAGCGGGTAGAGCGGCAGCCGCGGCAGGAGCACACCCGCCAGGATTGCGGCCCCGCCGCCTGTCAGGTACGCGGCGCCCAGCACCAGGACCAGGGCGGCGGCCCCTGCGCCTCCGTACCGGCCGGGCCGTTGGCGCAGGTTGGAGGTCAGGGAAGCGGCCGTGGCCCGGATGCCCCGGGCGGTGAGCGGAAAGAGCAGCGCGAAGACAACCGCGACGCGCCCGGTCTTTAGCACCCAACCGACGGGGGAGCAGCTGCCCTGTCTCAAATGATCTGGTCTGCGGGTAGGGCTGTGACCTGCGGCGACCAGATCACCTGAGACGAGGGGCGGCCCGAGCCATCTAGTCTGCGGGCATGTTGGAGCATCCCGGGTTCGGCGTGATGTTGAAGTGGTTGCTGGACCGCAGAGAGCTCAGCGCACAGGAGTTGGCCGACCGCGCTGGGTTGGCCGCGGACGAGGTCCGGGCGGTGCTCGCGGGGGAGAGCCCCGGCGAGGTGCTGCTCCGACGGCTTGCGCCCGTGCTGGGTTTTCACGCTGTCGATCTGTTCATCCTCGCGGGGTGGGCGGTCCCGGACGACCTGGCGCCCTTGGACGCCGCGGCCGCGAAGTGGGCGACGAGCACGGTGACGGATGTGGTGCGCCTGCCCGAAGTGGGACGCTGTGAACTTCTCCGACTGATCCGCGCACTGCCACAGCAGGAACGGCGTTCCAGCTTCGCCCCGAGGCCGCTCATGCCCCTCGACGGCGGTCCGGGCGCTTGGGTCATCCGCATGCTCCAGTACCGCAACCTGAACTGGATGGGCATGGCGAAGGCGCTGGCGTTCGTGACGCCCACGTACCTGTCGGCGGCCACCTACGGCGTGATCGGCTCCGGACGCAAGGAGCTGACCCCGCGCTTGGTGACGGACGTCGCTGCCCTGCTGGGGATCGACGCCTACGAACTGGCAGTGCTGACGGGCGTTTCCCTGCGTGAGGTGCCACCCCCTCCGTCGCCGGAGGCCGTGGACGCCGCAGCACTGTTGTGGGAGGCGCGACGGCTGTCCGCCGTCCAGACACGACACGTCTCCGAGCTGGCACGCTCGCTGCGCGCGGACTCCGATGTCAGCAGGTAGCTCGTTATCACGGAAGGTCCACCAGTCTCACTCAACCCTAAATGCGGCCTGGTGGCTGTCGTGCGGGCTTTGCGCGGCGGTGTGATGAGTGCTGTCGGTGGCTGGGTTCTTGCTGGTGGTGCGGTTGTGTGTTCTAGCGTCCTGGGAGATGCGTAGTGACTGCGGGAGGAAGACGGAGGGGTAGTGGGCACATTGCTGGGGGAGCAGGAGCTGGATGCGCGGGTTGAATTCCGGTCCTTCGGTTTCCAGGAGTCGGATGACAGCACGGTGCCGGTGCCGTTCCCCGACGATTTCAGGTGGGGTGTGTTCCTGCAGGAGCATGTCCGCCGGTTCGACGTGTTCAGCGCCGGACACACGCACACCGCGTCGGTGACGGCCAGGGTCTGGGACAGCCGGCCCGACGACGGTGACGAGGGTGAGTGGGAGGAGCGCGGGGAGATCGACTATGAGTCGGTCACGGGTGAGGTCGCGCTCTGGGGTTCGGGACGCTCCGAGGAGATGATCCGGCTGGGGCGCGCTGGGATGTGGAGGGTCCGTGTGCGCTGCGCGGGCAGGGCAGAGGTCGAAAGCGTGACGCGCGCGGAGGGCACGGCGTACGGAGTGGAGCGGTATCTGATCGATTTCTGGCCGAAGGCCGGATGAAGCGCGGGCCCGGCACACTCGTGTGCCGGGCCCGCTCCTGGACTTCTACGTCAGTTGATCTTGATGATGAAGCCGTCTTCGGGTCCGTCGATGATGCGGTTGGCGTTGTAGAAGCCGCGCAGGAGAGTTCCCCCGGCTCCGTTCTGGTCCCCGGGGACGGGCTGGACTGAGAAGTTGTTCTTCTCGACGTGGGTGTCGTACTCCTCGATCGCGGAGCCTTCGTAGGTCGAGGCGAAGGGGAACTCGTCGCATTCCTTGCCGCCGTCGGTGTAGTTGGCCCCCCAGTAGCGCTTGCACTCCCGGACTGCGACGGCCCGGTTGCGGTCGAGGCGCTTCTGGTCGAGGAACAGGCGGTGTAGCGGTTCCTGGATGGTGTCGCCGGGCACGTTCTTCAGCGCGTTCAGGGGCTTGGTGGCCTTGGGGTTGGTGAACGCCTGCTTGATGTGCTCGGCTACCGCCTGCTCCGGCGCTCCGGGCTTGGAGCTGTACTCCAGGGTCGCGATCATGCTGAACGCGGCGCCGCCCTTGTTCGTGGGGTTGCCGGCGCCGGTGGAGTTGCGCAGGTAGGAAGCTGAGTCCCACCGCGGGGCGAACATGAAGGGCTTGCCGGTTTTGGGGCTCTCGCCCACCCAGCCCGCAGGAAGGGTCGAGGTGACTTCCGGCTGGTAGACGGCCGCGACCACATCCGCCGCGCCGGCTCCTGTGCCCTGCCCGGGCGCATAGCGCACCGAGTGCGTGTAATGGGGGCTGGACTGCATCTCCAGCCATGTCTTTGTCACCGGCAGGGTCTTGCTCGTTACGGGATTCGCGGCTGCCGGCCAGTCTGCGGCGATGCCGCCCTTGAGGCCGATCTTCAGGCCGGAGACCCCGGTGCTGCCGACCGCGGTGAAGTCGGTGACGTCGTAGTCGAAGTACATCGTCCGGTCGGCTTCCTTGGGAACGGTGCCCCGCACGTAGACGGTGTACGAGCTGGTGCCGACCGCTCCGCTCTGCTTCTCCCAGACGGTCGTGACCTTCAGCCCCGTGCACACCGCGAACCGGGACTTGATGTACACCTGCGAGGCACCGGCCATGTTGCGCTTGCACTCATCCAGCGTCATCGCCCTGGCGGGCTCGGGGTAGGTCACCGCCGCCGGCGCCATGAACGGCAGCGCCGCGCCCTGCTGACCCGAGGCGACGACGGCCGGAGTGCTGGCCCGCCTTCCGTAGGAAGCTGCCGGGCCGACCACCTCCATGGGCGTCGTCGGCGAATCCTCCTGCGTGTCGGCCATCGCCAGCTGCGCTATTCCGGCGCCTGCCTTGAGCTCGTCCAGCGAAGGGGAGGTGGCTCCCGGAGCGAGCATGAACGTACGGGCGGTCAGCTGGTCGATTCCATCGGCCGCGGCAGCGGTCGTACCCCCGGGCAGGGTGATGGCCGCGGCCAGAGCTGCTAACAGGGCGATGCGGCGGCGTGTTTGTGGTGCGGTAACGATGATTCCCCCAACGAACGGTCGGTGAGCGGACCTCGCTCAACAACCAAGCAATATCGAACAATTGCGTCAGTGAAGAAGGGTTCGAGCTGCTTATGGCGGGATGTGACGAGTCCCTTGGCTGATCGACAACAGAACGCCTCCGGAGTGGCCGCGCACCACGCACACCAACTGCGGCCCGTCGTCGATCAGGGCCGCGGAGACCTACCTGCCCGATCGGCGCATCTCTCCCGCCGACGTGTCAGTCGACCCGAATGGGAGATCTGATGGGGCGTGCGCGGGCGTGTGGGGGCCGCACATGGAACCGGACGCGCCAGCTCCAGAAAGATGCGGAGGCCGGCGCGAAGCGCCCGGCGCGCAGGTTCCGAGATCCCGCCGGGGCAAGCCATCCTGGCAGGCGGCGCGCGTACCTACCCACTCTCTGCGGCTACTCACCGGCCGGTGAGTAGCCGGTTGTGTAGTCACCGCTACGACTCCCCACCGCAGGTCAGCACAGGCGTCGCGCCGGGCAGTCCGGTCTGTTCCACGTTCATGTCGGACAGCGTGGTGCAGTGTCCGACGCTGGCGGCGCCCCGAGTCTCAACGCTTCCCAGCGCGACGGCACAGTGCGGGACCGGAAGACTGCCGCCGTGGCATACAAAGGGGGAACCAAGGGGGCAACCAAGAGGGGGAAACAAGGGGGGACGTAGGAGGGGGAAGCAAGGGGGGAACAGCATTTTCGGGCGGGTCGCATGTCCCCTGTTCAGGTCGCCTTTTTCGACTGGTGACTGGTCAGACATTAGGTCTGGGAGGGGAGGTGGTCGTCGGTTGTGGGCGGATTTTCGCGAGGCGGCTGGGGTGGAGCGGGGTTGGTGTTGCGGTCCGTCGGCGAGGCCAGGAGTTGGGCATGCTCTCCACAGGGTGGGCTTACCCAGGGCGGTGCGGGGGCTGAGGCGGAGTGAGGTGGCCGGGGTGCGGTCGTTCGGGGTCGGGGAGACGGTGGTGCGGCGGGATGTGCACCGGGGCCGGGTGTGGAGCGAGCGGGCGCTTCGTGTCATCGACGATGGCAGCGAGGCTCTGGTGACGGCCTGCGCGCCGGGCGCGGAGGCCCGCTGGCCGGCTCTGTATGCCAAGGCCCGCGCCGACGGCGACCGCACGGTGCGCGCCGAGGCGTTCGAGGCGCTGGCGACGGGGGAGTGGGAGCTCGCTCGCGGTCTGTGGCAGGAGACGGAGCTGCTGCTGTGGAAGCCGCCGGACGCGTGGTTCAGCATCAACGCGTTCTTCACCGGCGCCGGTCTGCGGAACTGGTACGTGAACTTCGAGCACCCGACCCGCCGTACCGGGGGCGGCTTCGACACCTTCGACCTGACCGTGGACCTGGTCGTCAGCCCCGACTTGAGCCGCTGGACGTGGAAGGACGAGGACGAGTACGCGCACGTGCGGCGGCTCGGCATCATCGACGACATCGAGCACCAGGCCGTGGAGGACGCCCGTGGCCAGGTGCTCGGCATGCTCGCCGACCGCTGCGGTCCGTTCGAAGCCGCGGAGCGGTGGGCGGTTTGGCGGTGGGATTCGGCCTGGCCCGCGCCGCGTCTGCCGCAGCCCGTGTCGGCCGCGGAGAGGGTTGCACCGGAAGGCGGCTGAACCGTTGTCTGGAGGGTGGCCTCCAGCGGGGGACCGCAGGTGTGACCGGAGGTAGGAGCCTCCCAAACCGGACACCGCTTCTTTCCGCAGGTCATGCGTCGTGGGCAAGCCGGTCATGCGTGCCGACACATCTTTCCCGCGCAATAGCCGTGGGGACAATGACTCCCGCGATCCGGGCGGCGGCCAGGAAGAGCCGCTAACTACTGAGGTTTTCAGGGTGGGGTCGGTGGGTCGATGGCCAGATGTGTGGCCGTGAGGCAGCCGTCGACCAAGTGGGGTCGGAGTTGGATTCTGTGTAACTCGCGGCGGAGTGTGCGGTCGAGGTCGTCGGGTGTGGCGAAGGCGGTGTTGGCCATCGCTCTGCGCACGAGTGACCAGACGGCCTCGACGGGGTTCAGGTCGGGTGCATAGGGCGGGAGCCGGACGGTGGTGAGCCAGTCGTGCTCGGCCTCGTAATGTTTCAGCCCCGCGGCCAGGTGGGTGTTGAGATTGTCCCAGACCACCACGATCGGGCCGCCGAGCTGGATGTGAGCCCGCACCAGCAGGTCGCGGTAGTCCTTCCAGGAGAAGCTCTTGCGTGCACCCTTGAGCAGGAGATGAGTGCGGGGCCGGTGGATGAGACGGCTGTGTTCACCGGGTTTGTAGCAGCACAGCGCGGCGACCGAGGTCCGGCGGCGGGACCTGCCGCGCACACGGATGACAGGGGTCTGTCCGCGCCGGCCCCAGGTGCGGGCACGGGGCGGAGTCATCGAGAAGCCGGCTTCGTCCTCGAAGACGATCCAGGCACCGGACGCCGCCGCGAGGCTTTTACCCCCGGCCACACCTCCTTCTTCCACAGCTCCACCGCGTGCTCGTCACGCTCGAGGGCTCTGCGGGCGGGCGCCTGCCAGGACCAGCCGTGCCGTCTCAGCAGCCGCCACACCGTCGCCACCGACAGGCTCACCCGAAGATGCCGACGGATCAGGGTCTGGACCCGGGCCAGGGTCCAGCGTTCGTCTTCGAAGCCGTGTGCCGACGGCCCCTTGCCGAGTTCCTCCTCGAGCACAGCGAACTGTTCATCGGTGACGGTCGGGGCGTTCGCCGGACCCGTCGAGCGCAAGGCATCCATGCCGCGCTCGCGCCAGGCACGGCGCCAGCGTTCCACGGACCGCACACTCACCCGCAGGTCCTTCGCGATGACCGCGGTCTTCTCACCCGCCGCGAACCGCACGCCGGCCTGAAGCCGGATCCCCTCACGAAACGCCCGACGCTCAGCGGTCAGGCCCCCGCCCTCTGGATACCTCACCTCACCGGCATACCGCAGGGATCATCAACCGTCACTACCCGACGACAACCCGAAAACCTCAGTAAGCGAGCCCAGCAAGAAGCCGCGGGCGACCCCGGGTCTCGCAGCGAGTCCCTGCCACGAACGCGACGACGTCGCGCCGCGACTCTCACAGGGTTGCGGCTGTGCATGGGAGTCAGCGTGCTGGATTCCGGCGAATCCATGTGATGAGCTGGGACGGTGCGAGATCTCCTACGCTGAGGGGCAGTAGCGCTGTCTGGCTGTACTCGCGCCAGGTGCGCAGGCGATCACTGGTGCGGGGCTGGCGCTCGCCGAACATGCCCAGCACGAGACGCATCTGCAACTGTTCGAGGCGTTGGGTGAGCCAGTCACGGCGGACCAGGAGTGTGCTGATCGTTCCGGTGGGCCTTGTGCCTCGCAAGGCCTGTACGACCAGGTGGCCCTCGGAGGTGTGCCAGTTGCCGTTGTCGGGGTCTCGGCGTAGACCGGCTTCGTTCATGAGCCGGGTGCAGGGGAGCGTCAAGCCAGCGGGGGCTTCTATGGAGCAGTCGTGACCGCTGCTGCTCCATGAGTACTCCTGGGATGCTGGATAGGCCCTGAGGGGGCTGCCGTCGGTAGTGCGGGCGAACCTTCTGAAAAATGCGGGGGAGGGCGGAAGCTCGGACCACTGGACGCCCAGCTTGTACAGGTTGGCAAGCCGGTCCTCGTCACTGAGGATGGTCTTGTCGCGGCCGGCCTTGTAGAGGTCCAAGAGGTTGAGGATTTCCTCGTCCTCCAGCCTGCTGGGATCGGCAGCTGTGTGAGAGTCGTCGTCGGAGCCGGTCGTCTCCGGGGCACTGTTGGGTGCGGTGGGTGATTCGGTGTCCCCTGTTGTGTAGTCGGTGTGGGAGAGCGTGTTGTCGCCGTCCGTGTCGTCTTCGGGCAGGGGCAGCTCGCCCAGGTAGACGGCTCGCCAGGCGACGGGTTCCGGCATCCAGCGGCCCATGAGACTACGGGGTTTCAGGAACTCCATGACCTGTTCGTGCTGGGCGTCGTCGACGAGCCAGCTGTGCATGATGTGCCACTGCTCCGCCTGGCCTGTCCAGTCTTTGCCCGGGGCGTGATCGGAGGCGTACTCGTTGAGCACGATCCAGTCGGCGTCGTCCAGCGTGCGGGCGCCCAGCTGTGCGAGGTTTGGCAGGTCCTCGGTGCTTTCCAGCCACTCTTCGAACCGTTCACGTGCCGGCAGGGAGGGAGCGGGCGGGTTCCACCGGTTGTCGAGCACGGTTGGGCGGAAGGTGTCGTGACGGGTGTCCTCGTCGGGTGTGGGGAAGGCGTCTACCGGTTCGGACAGAGGGTGGGGGGCTGGCGGGAGCAAGGGGTCGATGTCGGTCAGGAACAGCGCCGTGGCTCCTGGGTAGTAGGCGAATTCGCTGGTTGGCCCGTGTTTCATGTGTCGGTGGTTGGCGAGGCGCTCGACCAGTTCATGCAGCCCCTGCCACGCGTATTTTTTCCCGAAGCGTTCTGCCTTGTGAGCCTCCCGCCCGTCGCGGCCCCGACCGAAGATGTCGTCGAAAGTACCGAACCGTTCAGGGGTCCAGCCTCGGCCGACGGCGTTGTCGAGAATCCACCGGCCAGCCCACTCCTTGTCGACAGCGGCAGCGGCCAGTTCCTGCTCGAGGGTCGGCGCTGGCGCGCACGCGGCCAGCAATTGCTGCTGCCCCTCGTTGAGGACCTGGCGCTGCTGCCAGGTGTTCTTCAGGAGCGCTCTGATGCTCTCGTCTGACGCCAGGACATCTCGGACGGCTTCGGGCAGGCAGTCCCGGAACGCGGTCACAGCCTCCTGTACAAGTGCTACGGACTCTGGCAGCGGAGGACGGGGAGTAGCGAGAGGTAGATCGCTGAAATGATCGACTGCGGGGCGCACCTCGTAGGTGGTGAAGTCCGCCAGTCCCGTGAAGGAGGACCTGAGACTGGCCCAGAGCCGGTCGCCAGCCCCGCCTCGGTTGGGGTAGCGGGCATCGAGGGTGTTCTCGTCCGGGGCTTCCCCAACCTCGGGGCACGCATGGGGGTGGTGGGTGCGCGTTTCGTCCTCGTCGCTGATAGTCCCTGTTCGATGCGCCATCCTGACGATTCGGGTGGCGGCGTCGCACAGCAATACGTTCCGGGAAGCGTGAGCCGTTCCTGCTGTATCGCCGTAGACACTGTCGAGGATCCGGCGTGCGATGCGGGCCAGTAGTTCGGGCTGGGTACGTGGTGCATCGGTGCGGGCCAGGGCGCCGTAGGCGGCCAGGACGAGCCGTTCGAAGAGGTAGGGGTCGTCCACCTGTGCGGCGTCCTGGTCGAGGAACTGGTCGAGCAGCCCGGCCACCACGTTGGGATACCCCAGGAGGAGCTGGACAACGGCCTTGGTGGCGCGGTCCCGCAGGAAGCGGTTGGGGGATGTGAACGTCCACACCAAGGTGACGGCGGCCAGCCGCGCGACTTCTTCAGATGGCTCCTGCGTTGCACCAGTGGCCGCCATAGAAGTCCCGGGCCGCCGCACCCACGTGGTTGCAGGGGTCGGCAGGGGGCGGACGCGATCTGGGGTCGGAAGCTGTTCCGCCCATCGCAACAACCGGTGCAGGGCCGACGTCTCGTCCACCATGGAGTAGGTGTAGATGCCCCACCAGCAGTCCCGGTCGGCTGGGGAGTAGCTGAGCAAGATGCGATGCAGCCGGTCGGCGTTGAGGCGATGGCCGGGGTGGGTGGCGACCGATAGCACTGCCTCCAGGACCTCTTGTTCCAGTTCCCACTCAGTGGTCGCCTCGTTGAGCAGGTCCACCGTCCGCTGGGTCACATGGTCGCCCTTCCGCAGCCCGAGTGTATGGACCACGCTGCGATACAGAGCGTAGCCACGGCTGCCAGCACGGCCTCCTTCGGACGCCTTCTCCTCGTCAGCGAGCAAGTCGATCAGTTCATGACCAGTGGCCTCGGGAAGCAGGACGGTCGCGGCGTCGATGATGTTGCCCGACGCCGCAGCCAGCCATGCCCGCACAGGCGATGCGGCCTGCAAGACACCCGACGCCTCCGCCAGCTCTACATCCTCGCGATGCTGATCCAGCACAGCGCGGACAATCCGGTCGTCGCTGAACGCCTGATAAGCGAAACCGATTCCGGCCTCCAACGTACCGCTGCTGTGCATATAGCGGTCTGTGGCCAGCACCCCATGCGCCACCAGCTGACCCAGCATGGTGTCCGGCCACGCCATCCGGCCGGGCGCAAAGGAATCGACCACCGTCCGCGCCTCAGTGTGTGAGACCACCTCCCGGCCTTCCGCTGCCATGAACGCTGCCAGCTTCTGCACCGCCTGATGCACGGAACGTTCGGCCGGGTCCAACGACAGCCGCCCACTGATCTGCCCAGCGCGCCTGTCGACGAACGCGTCGAACACCGCGCTGCGGTGCAGCGTCGTCGTAGCGGTGTGACGCTTTCCCTCAGGCAGGGACAATACGGTGTCGCTGTACAGCTTGACGAAGAGAGGGTTGGAGAACGCGGGAGTCAACATAGGCGTACGAGGCAGCGCTGAAGGAGCTTCGCGTAGATACGCCTCCAGCGCCTCGACCTCATGCCCGGCGAACCCCGGATGCTCGGTGACTGGAAACCCCCTGCCCCTCAGATCGTCCGGGAGGACAGCCCGAGCAAGCGACGACCGGCATGAGACCACGAGCGCCACATGGTCATACCGATCCATCTCGGCCGCGAGCGCCGGCAGCGCGGTGCGCCACCCTCCGGGTTCGTCGGAGTCGTTGAGCGCATCGATGAACAGCATGAAGCGTGCGCCGCTGGCCGCGCCCGCGGCATCCATCGCCTGCAGCAGGACCTCGTGCGGAAGTGCCCCGAGCCCCAGATGCTGGGCGATCTGTGTCAATGGGTCCACAGCCGTCAGTCGTTCAGCGAAGACCGTCAGCGAGGGACGCCCTTGCTTCAGAGCGCGACGGGTGGCGTCCACCAAGAGATGCGTCTTGCCCTGTCCCGCTTCACCCAGCAGGACCCATCGCCTGGCTTCAGCTGCTCGGGCCGCGTCGCTGAGACAGAACGCCCGCAACTTCTCGGCCCTCCGCCGTGCTCCGTCGACGAAGAAGGTGTCCTCGCGCGACCAGCCACGGGACCCTGCCTCTCTCTCCTCAGTAGTCGCCGAACGCGCCGCCTCGTCGGACAGGCCCTCCATCTGACGGCCCGCCTCCTGGGCCTGTGACAGAAGGAGGGCCACTTGCGCAGCCACATCTGCCATGTCCGAGGCTGGCATCCACCCCGGCTTAACCTCACTCGCTACCGACAGCAGCTCGATGACACCCTCGGTGGCTTTGCCTACTCTGTCGGACATCTGTGCATACAGGTCGGCGAACGATGCGCTGCCCGCCTCGCTTAGCCCGGCGGGTAGGACTCGTGCCAGCGAGGGCTCCCCTGGCATGGCCTCCACCAGATCCCGCGCATACGCTTCAAGGCGCGCACGAAACATCGGCGACATAGCGCATCCGTCGATGACCGACGCGATCGGCAGCGCCACATGATGCTGCGGGGTGTAGCGGTCGTGTGCGATGGTCTCCGCGACCCGCTGCCGGGCCAGCAGCCACTCCAGCCCCAGAGCTCGCTGCTCGAAGAAGAACCAACGGCGCCCTTCATTGCCCGGCTCCAGCAACCGCTCAAGCGTGTGGCCGCTGTCCATGAGGTCGATCTCGATGTCCGCAACACCGGGCAGCTCGCTCTTCCACTTGGCGACCTCTTTGTTCCACCGTTGCCTGGCACCCTGCACGGGCTTGCCCTTGACCTTGTGTGCCGGGTCGGGAAGATCGAACGGAACCCAGAACGTCAGACGAACGACATTCCGTACTCCTCGATTCCGGCCCACCGCTGCAACGCTCTCAGTAGCGAGTGGCAAGAGCCGGTGGACGTCTTTGACGAACTTGACCTGGTGGCCGTGACAGCGACCGTCAGGGGCTTCGTCATACCACTCCACACCCCCATCGGGCGCTGCGGTCTTGACTGTCCGCCATCCGGTCTGGGCGGCGTCCCGCAGCTGAAAGCACAGCTCTTCGAAGGCCCGGTCCTGGCTGCCGGCCCATGAGCGGATACTGAACCAGTCGAAGGGATGTGTTGCTGCACCACCGGACACTGCTGCCCCCTAACCCGAACGAACGCGGCGGGGCTAAGCGCCGCAAGTGCATCTTGCCTCACACCTCTCATGACTGTTGTCGAAAAGGTCTCAGCCTGACTGTCTGCGGGCGGCGGGGCCAGACAACATCACCTCGGCGCGGCTCTGGCACTTTCGCCTGTCCGTTCATACGCGGCTACGCCCCGACCGCATTCCGATCGCGGACAGCTGCTCGACCCGCTCCGGGGACAGCGTGGCGGCCCTGCTGCGCTGGTTGCCGATCCAGGGCCCCGAGCCGGAGCTCCCGTTCCTCCTGATCCGCGCCGACGAACTGCTCGACGTGCTTCCTGGGCACGCGCAGGTGTCCCTCGCGCGCGTAGAACTGGTGGGCAGCCTGGTAGTTCACCGCCCACTCGTCGGCCTGCGTAGGGCGTTGCGGGTTCTCGTTCTCACTGACGGGCTCGATGCCGTTGACCTGCTCGTACATCCACTGCGGCACAGTCGTGAATTTGTCCTCCCAGCCCAGCCGGACCGAGCGCACCCACCGTCCGAGGTCCTCGCGCTGGTGCACGAAGCCCCCGGCTCCCCCGCCAGCTCGCCGCCGGCCGCCAGGTGGAGTCGGACGAGGTGGAAGTCGCGCTGTCACTCCACCGGCCAGACCGGGCACCATCAGGGGTCGATGTCTTCCAGCTGTTCGCACCGCGCCTGCGACAGCGCCCCGGCCGACTCGACCGGCAGTCCCTCGGCCCGCCTCTGCTTGTCCTCGGCGGCCTTCCGGGCGGCGGCCCGCGCGTTCTTGAGCCAGATCCCCACCTTCGTGCCCTGGAAGGTGGCGACCAGCAGGGCCGGGAAGTGTCCGCCCGTACAGCGCGGAGGCGTGGCGGCCGTGGCTGGAGGCCGCCGCTGTGGTGCACGACGCGATCACCAATCATGCGAAGGCGACCGGCCAGAACCGCTACGAGGTCGAAAAGGACCTGGTGACTGCGGCGAAGACGGCGGAGGGTGCTCCCGAGGGCTGACCCGGTCCGCCCGTACACCGGGCCCATGGGCGACGCCCCCGCTGGGCCGTCCAGCGGCCTCCACCAGGGTCCTGCCGCCCCCGCCGGGCGAGGCTGACCCTGTGGGGCCGACCGTGAGGGAGGTCTTGGAGTGGTGCTGCGGCCTCCGGCGAACCCGATGCTGGCGCAGGCCGCGGAGGCGCTACCCGGTCCCGGCATCGGACGTGATGGCTTTGTTCACGAGTTTCGGCTCTGGCTCAGGTTCTGTGGACTGGTCACACTCAGTCACGGATTCGGCAGGTGGGGGGAGGCCACGGACGGGCACGGCTCTGGAGAACATGCGCCCGAAACCGGGGCCCAGCTCGGGTGAGGCTGCCTCAGCCAGGGGCGACCTGATATGAGTTGATCATGAATGCTGAAACTCTTGACCCGATGGAGCGCCTGCTCGCAGAGCGGGCTTGTGAGCGGCTGGTCGTCGAGTTCGTCCATCGGCTCGACCTCGGGGACCCGGGCTCGGTGGCGGACCTCTTCACGCAGGACGGCACCTGGGAATGGCCCGCCGGCGACCGCCGCATTGCGGGTCACGACGCCCTGCGCATCTACTTCGGCAACCGGCCCGCAGACCGACTGTCACGCCGTATATGCACCAACATCCTGGTTACCGTGACCTCTGCGGACACCGCCGCCGCCACCACCTACTTCACCACGTACCGTGTGGACGGCTACAGCGAGGGCCTCGTACCGCCGCGGCCCCCGGTTCAGGTGGGGCACTACGAAGACACGTTCCGCAAGGTGGACGACACCTGGCTGCTCACCATGCGGACTCTCTTCCTCTCTTTCGCCGGTCCCACGGAACGCCTCGACGGGCCCGGCCAGTCATGAGAACGGCTCCCCAGCCGACCGGCCGTCAAGGGTCCTGCGCCACGGGGAGTGACACTCCACAGAACTTGAGCCAGAGCCTGTTCAGCAGCAGCGTTTGTCTGCCGGTTTGGGCGTCAGTTGGTGATCACTGGGCCTCGGAATGTTCACGAGAGATAGCGTCAGCGCATGGACCAGCGCGGCCTGGACCGCTGGCTCGGGTGTCAGGGGACATATTGGCGCCCCGAAAGACGTTCGTCGCCTGCCGTCTAACCTCTCCTCTTGAGGGGTGGGATTATGGAAAAGTCGATCTTGGTTGAGTCCATCAGGTACTCCGCCGTGTGCCAGGGGTGCGGTGCCGAGGCGGAGTGGTGCGGTGTTCAGGCTCTGGTGGGCGAGGCACTGCGGTGGGATGTTGAGTCGACGTGTCTGGCCTGCGGGTTTGCCCTGGCTGTGTGTGACGGTGACCTGCCGGAGGAACTGCGTGGCCGACTGCTCTCCGAGCACGGGCGGGCAAGGTTGCGAGTAGCCCCGCCGACGAGGAACGCCGCCGTCATGCGGGTGTTGCGGGCGGAACTCGGCATCGGCCTGGACGGCGTTCGGGGCGTGCTGGAGCAGGTCTTGACCGGGCAGTACTCAGGGACCCTGCCCGAGATGGAGCTCCTGGCGCGGAAGCTGCGGGCATCAGGCATCGAAGCGGCCGCTTCACGGACGGTGGATTGAGTGAGCCTGCCTGGCGGAACGACCGGGCCGTCGAGGTAGGTAGTGGGAGGGATCAGCCGGCCTTGGCTGCCTCGACAAGTTCGTTGACGAGCTTCGCGGCCAGGGCATACCGAACGCGGTGGCCTTCCATGGCGGCTGCAGTGCCCAGCCCGATCAGGAGGTGGGACTTGCCGGTGCCCGAGTCCCCGATCAGGCAGAGGGGCTCGCCCTTCTTGACCCATTCGCAGGTGGCGAGGTTGTTGATCATGACCGGGACGACGTTGGGGTTGGCGGAGTAGTCGAAATCGGAGAGTTATCTGGGGTTCGTTTGTGCCCGTCTGGAACACTGCGCTGTTTCACTGGTCCGCGACAGCATGTCTGGTTCATCTCCGTAGCGGTGGAGGTGCCTAGTTCATGGTTCTATCCAGGCTAGAAAATGAATCACACATGGAGTGTGGTCGAGGTTGTTGCGGACTTGGAAGTCGTTTCTTTTGGTGTGATCGTTCGCTGAGCTGTGCATGGTGGATCTGGTTGAGTGTCTGGTGCCGGACGAGCTGTGGGTGTTGTTCCGGCGGGTGGTGCCACCGACGGAGGTGATACGTCCGCAGGGCGGGGGCCGGCATCGGGCGGGTGATTCTGAAGCCTTGGGGGAGGTCATCCTCGCGGCCAGCACAGGCTGGGCGTACCGGCCATGGCTCGCGGGCTGCCGAGGATTACACCGCCGCTACGAACGCAAGGCCGAACACTTCCTCGTCTTCGTCGGCGTAGCCACAGCACTCATCGGCTACCGAAGCCTTACCAAATGAAGCGACGTCTTAGGCTCATGGTGAGTTCGGTCCGGTCCATCCGCGTGGCGCACGCTGCGAATGCGCGTTCGTCGAGCGAAACTGAAGCCGGTAGGTGGGCGAGGGTGTGACGCACTCAAGCGGTGGTACGGCGTCGATGGCTACGACTGCCGCTCGAGGCGGTACCAGCGATTCTCTGACCAAGGAGGCGGTCATGACGGAGCAACGCAAGAGCAGTGACATCATTCCGGAGGAGTTTGGCGGACTGATCGTGGAATTTCGCGGTCTACTTGAGAAGTACCCCCATGCGGTCGGGAACTTCTCGCTCGCATACCACCCTGCGGAGTATGGAGAGGAATTGGGTACAACAGTGACGGCGGGGATCCCTCCCGCCCCGGCCTTCGATTGCTCAGAAATCGAACCCGGATTCGTTGTGTGCCGGCGCATCCACGAGGAGTGACCGTGCAGGAATGAGAGCCGATGTCCGGCCCCGTAGGTCCTGAAGGCGGAGCCGGAAGGACCTGGGTGGGGGAGCGCAGCGGATCCGCCCAACGGGCCGAAGGCCCGGACCCCGTGAAACGGGGTCACCCCAGCCCGCGTAGCGGGCCGTTCGAGACCGAGCGAAGCGAGGTCTCGAACCTTGTCCGGAGCGAAGCGCAGGACACCGGCCCGAAGGGCCGGCTCTGGCTCGGCGAAGCCGAGCCACGTCGAGCGCAGCGAGGCGGTTCTCTCCTGAGCGCGCAGCGCTCAGGTT